>NZ_JBFBKP010000015.1:0-58295 GCF_040702285.1 Arthrobacter sp. NPDC080086 | reverse complement strand
GCGGGGGGTTCCCTTCTTATCGGCCGGCGCCGCCGCCGCATTGCAAATTGTCCTGGTGGTTTCGCGTCCCGGGGCGGGCGGGGGGCGCCCCCCGCTGACGCGGAGGCAGCCGGCCGCTGCGCTTAACCACGAAAGAAGATTCCGATGGCCAAGAACCTCACCCAGGCGCACACTGGCTCCATGGACGACGCCGAGACCGCCACCAGCAGCACCGCCAAGGCCCGAACCTCGCCCTCGCCGGAGGACGCCCGCAAGCCGGACCGCCCCACCGACGTCACCAAACCGTCCTGGAAGTACATCGCCCGCAAGACCCTGCGCGAGTTCACTAAAGACCAGTGCCAGGACCTGGCGGCGGCGCTGACCTACTATTCGGTGCTGTCGATCTTCCCGGCCCTGCTGGCGCTGGTGTCCCTGCTGGGGCTCTTCGGCGACGCGCAGAAGACCACCGGCGCGCTGCTGGACATCGTTCAGGGCTTCGCCCCCGGGCAGACGGTGGACACGATCCGCCCGCTGATTCAGGAACTGACCAGCTCCTCCGCGGCAGGCCTGACGTTCGTCCTCGGCCTCCTGACGGCTATCTGGTCCGCGTCCGGTTACGTGGGCGCCTTTGGCCGCGCCATGAACCGGGTCTACGAGACCGACGAGGGCCGGCCGTTCCTGAAGCTGCGCGGCACCATGCTGGGCGTCACCGTGGTCAACCTCCTGCTGGTGGTGGTCATCGCCGCCATGCTGGTCCTCAGCGGGCCGGTGGCGGAGTCCGTGGGTAACCTGATCGGCCTGGGTGGCGCCTTCCTGGTGGTGTGGAACATCGCCAAGTGGCCGGTCATGCTGGTGCTGCTGATCGTCGCGATCGCCATCCTCTACTACGCCACCCCCAATGTGAAGCAGCCGAAGTTCCGCTGGCTGAGCATGGGGTCGGCGATTGCCCTGCTGGTCTTCCTGCTCGTCTCGGTGGCCTTCGGGTTCTACGTGGCGAACTTCAGCAGCTACAACAAGACGTACGGTGCGATCGGCGGCATCATCGTGGCCCTGCTCTGGCTCTGGATCCTGAACATGTCGCTGCTGTTCGGTGCCGAGTTCGACGCCGAGACTGAGCGCGGCCGTGAACTGCAGGCCGGGATCGAGGCCGAGGAAACCATCCAGCTGCCGCCGCGGGACACCAAGAAGAGCGACAAGCTGCAGGCCCAGGAGGAAGAGGACATCCGCCGGGGCCGGGAGCTGCGCGAGGAGCACGCCCGGCACGCATCGGCGGAGCGCGGCGAGGAGCGCCGCGCCGGTGACGCTTCCGACGCTCGGCGCGGGGACCAAAGCCCCTAGCCTCCGCTCGGGCGGGCGCCTGTACTGGGGTGAAGCCGCACTGCTGGGGTGCCGTCCGCCTACCCGGGAGGATCCATGCCGGCAGCCGCACCAGGACAGCGCGCCGCCGTCGTGGCCGGGTATGACGACTCCGATTCCGCCCGGCTGGCCGTTCGCTGGGCGGCCCGGCACGCCGCCGCGACGAAGCGCAGCCTCGAGGTGGTGCACGCCTGGGTCTGGCCGGTTTTCACCTCCAATCTGGGCCCGGTCGGCGGTGTCTCCGGCAGCGGGCTTCGCCTCGCCGCAGAGACCATCCGCGACTCCGGAGCGGCCATTGCGCGAGCCGCCGCCCCCGGCCTGACGGTCACCGCCCGGATGCTGCCGGGGCTTCCGGCCCAGGTGCTGCAGGACGCGGCCCGGGGGGCGGCACTGCTGGTGGTGGGCAGCCGGGGACTGGGCGGCGTGCTGGGCCGGATCGCCGGCTCCGTCTGCGCGGACCTCGCAGCCTCCGCGCCCTGCCCACTGATGGTGGTCAGGCGGCTCACCCTGCCGGGCCAACCGGTGACGGCCGCCGTCGACGCCGACCCGGCACGGACCGCCGTCGTAGCCCAGGCCGCGGCCCTCGCCGCCGCGATGGGCACCGGCCTCGAGATTCTCCACGTCGCCCCGGTCGACCCGGAGCATGGAGCAGGCCGGGCCACGGGCGGAGCCGCGCTCCTGGCGGACGCCGTGGCGGAGGCCCGGAGGCTGGCCCCGGGACTGGCCGTCACCGGAACCCTGGTTCCCGGGCGGCACGTGGGCCGGGAGCTCTCAGCCGCCGCGGCGGGGGCCGACGTCCTGGTCCTGGGATCCCACCGCCGCGGCACCGGGCCGGGCAATACCGTCTCCGGGGTTCTGCAGCAGGCACCCTGCAACGTCCTCGTCATCCGGAAAGACCCATGCGCGCCTGGTGGGTAGGCCGCCCCGGGCCCGCGGACACCGGTCCGCTGGTGGCCGGCGAACGGCCCGACCCCCTCCCCGGCCGGGGCGAAGTACTGGTCCGGGTGCGTGTCTGCGGCGTGTGCCGGACCGACCTGCACTTGGCCGAGGGGGACCTGCCCCCGCGGCGGCCCGGCGTGGTGCCCGGGCATGAGGTGGTGGGCGACGTCGTCGCGTCCGGGCCCGGGGCGGACCGGTTCCAGCCCGGCGAGCGCGTGGGGGTCGCCTGGCTCGGGGGCACCTGCCGGGTGTGCCGGTTCTGCGTCCGCGGGCAGGAGAACCTCTGCCTAACGCCCACCTTCACGGGCTGGGACCGCGACGGCGGCTACGCGGAACTGGTGACCGTGGCCCAGGACTTCGCCTACCGGCTCCCCGAATCCTTCCGGGACGAAGAGGCCGCCCCGCTGCTGTGCGCCGGGATCATCGGCTACCGGGCCCTGCTGCGGGCCGACCTTCCCGTGGGCGGCCGGCTCGGCATCTACGGCTTCGGTGCCTCCGCCCACCTTGCCGCGCAGGTGGCCCTCTACCGGGGAGCCAGCGTCTATGTGATGACCCGCTCCCCCGCGGCCCGCGCCCTGGCGTTGGAGCTGGGCGCCGTGTTCGCCGGCGACGCGGACGAGCCGCCCCCGGATCCACTCGATTCGGCCATCCTGTTCGCGCCGGTGGGAACCCTGGTGCCGCCGGCTCTGCGGGCGCTGGACCGCGGCGGCACGCTGGCCGTCGCCGGCATCCACCTCAGCGACATCCCCGCCCTGGACTACGCCGCCGAGCTCTTCCAGGAACGGCAGTTGCGCAGCGTCACCGCCAACACCCGGGCCGACGGGGAGGAGTTCCTCCGGATCGCCGCGGAGATCCCGCTCCGGCCCAGCACCACCGCCTACCCGTTCGAGGAAGCCGGCCGGGCCCTCCGGGACCTGGCCGCGGACCGGGTGACCGGCGCCGCCGTCATTCGGGTGAGGGACTGAGTTTCATACGTGGCGCACCGAGTGCCCGGCGTCAGGGCCCGGCCCGGAACTCGTGCCGCTGCCCGGCCTGCAGGAACACCTCCTGCTGCCCCACCCGCACCAGGACGGGCGCGGCGTCGCCCGGGGCGGCGGTGACTGCCAGCCGCCCCGGTTCGAGCTGGACGGCCAGCAGCTGGTCCCGGTAGCGGACCTTGAAGCCGAGCCGGCGCAGCTCGACCGGCAGCCGGGGCGTGAAGGTCAGCGCGTCGCGGGTGATCCGGAGGCCCGCAAAGCTGCGTTGGACGACGTCGATGGTTCCCGCCATCGCACCCAGGTGGATGCCCGAGCTGGTGGTGCCGCCCTGGGTGTCGTCGAGGTCGGCGTCGAGCGCCTCCCGGAAAGTGGCCCAGGCCTGCTCAGGGTCCCGCTGGGCCAGGACCGAGGCGTGCGCCACCCGGCTGAGGGTGGAGCCGTGCGCGGTACGGGCCAGGTAGTAGTCCACGGTGGCGGCCAACTGCTCCGGGGTGACCGGGTAACCGAGCCGGGCCAGGAACCCGGTGAGCTGGTCCTCGCCCAGGACGTAGAAGAGCATCAGCACGTCAGCCTGCTTGGCCAGCCGGTAGCGGTTGGGACTGTCCCCCTCCGCCTCGAGGATCAGGTCCAGGCGTTCGATGTTCCGGTAGCGGCGGCGGTACCCGGCCCAGTCCAGCTCCCGGAGCTCGCCATAGCCGGCGAACTGGCTGATGATGCCCTCGCCGTGGAAGGGCACGAACATCCGCCGGCTCAGCCGCGCCCACCGGGTGATCTCCGCCGTCGTGATCCCCAGCCGGGCCTTCAGGTCCTCCATGTCAAAGCCCCTGACCGAGCGCATAATCCATTCGGCCTGGTCGAAGACCCAGGCGGCCATGACGTTGGTGTAGGCGTTGTCCGCCAGGCCCGCGTCCGGGTGCTCCGGGGGTCCGGTGTGGTACTCGTCCGGGCCCATGACGCCGCGCAGGTGGAAGCGGTCGTCCGCGGGGTCGTGCTCGGCCATCGACGCGAACAGCCGGGCCACCTCCACGATCAGTTCGGCGCCGTGCTGGGTCAGCCAGCCGCGGTCCTGGGTGGCCTCGAAGTACTGCCAGGCGTTGTAGGCCACGGCCAGCCCCACGTGCCGCTGCCGGTGGGAGTAATCCGGCAGCCAGTGGCCCGACAGCCTGTTGTACAGCAGGCTGGGAGTCTGTTCGGTGCCGTCGCTGCCGCTCTGCCAGGGGAACAGGGCGCCGGAGAGGCCAGCCGACCGGGCCGCGTCCCGCGCCGTCCCCAGCCGGCGCCACCGGTAGTCCAGCAACTCGCGGGCCAGGGACGGCAGCCGCGAGTTCAGCACCGGCAGGACGAAGAGCTCGTCCCAGAAGACGTGCCCCCGGTAGCCCTCCCCGTGCAGGCCGCGGGCCGGGACGCCGGCGTCCAGCTCGGCGGTGTGCAGGGTGAGGGTCTGCAGCACGTGGAAGACGTGCAGGTTGAGGATCAGCTGGGCCTGGGAGGGGGCATCCGAGTCGATGATGAACGGGGTCAGCAGCAGGGACCAGGCCCGCTCGTGGTCGGCCAGCAGCTGGTCGAAGGTGCCGGCGCGGGCCAGCACCGCCTGCGCTCCCGCCAGCGGCGAGGACACCGCATGGTCCCGGGAGGTGGCCACCGCAACGGTCTTGGTGACCGCGACCGGGGCTCCCTCCCCCACGGCGGCCTCCAGGCGGTGGGCGTAGAGGCCGGCGGACTGGTGGTAGGCGGTGTTCGCCGGGCCGGAGGCCTCGGTGCGCAAGGCCAGCGCGATCCCGATCCGGCTGCGGCTGGTGCGGACCTGCACGTCGAGGCCGACGGCGCCCGGGCCGGGTGCGTTGGCGGGGTTTTCCACCGCCTGCACCCCGGTCAGGTGGCGCTGGGCGAGGCCGGCGTCCTCGGGGACGTTGGCGTTGCGCACCGCGGTGTCGCAGCCGCTGCTGATGCTGATCCGGCCGCTCCAGCCCGCCGCGCTGATAACGGTCTCCAGGGCCGCGAGGTGCGGTTCGGCCATCGATACCAGCCTCCGCTGCACCACCCGCAGCCGCCGCCCGGCGTCGTCCTCCAGCTCCGCCTCCCGGGTCAGCAGCGCGCGTTTCAGGTCCAGGGTGCGCCGTTCCCGGCGCAGCCGCAGCCCGCCCTCCGACCACCACGGCCCGTCCTCGATCCGCAGGTCCAGGTGCAGCCAGTCCGGGATGTTCACCATGTGCTCGTCCGTGGTCCGCTGGCCCTCCACCGTGCTGGTGAGCCGGTTGTACACACCGGCCAAGTAGCTCCCGGGGTAGTGGATGGGGCCGGCGCGCTGTTCCGGGGCCGTCCCGCGGGTGGCCAGGTAGCCGTTGCCCAGGGTGGTCAGCGCTTCCCGGTGCCCCTCGTGCGCCGGATCGAAGCCCTCGTAGACCAGCAGCCAGGGGTGGGTGATGACCAGGCCTATGTCCAGTTCGCTGACGTCTTCGACCACGATGTCCGCGCCGGCGGCCTCCAGGTCCGCGCGGCGTCCGTCCCGGTCGATGCCGACCACCAGCCCGAAGCCGCCTCGGCGTCCCGCCCGCACCCCGGCCACCGAGGCTTCGATCACCATGGCCCGGCGGGGCGGGATGTCCAGCTTCCGGACCGCCTCCAGCGGGAGGGCGGGGGCGGGTTTGCCGGGCAGGCCCCGGTGCGCGGCGGTCTGCCCGTCGGCGATCTGGTCGAAGGCGCCGTCGAGTCCGACGGCGGCGAGCAGCGGCGACGCGTGCGGGGCGGAGGTGGCCAGCAGCACCGGGACGCGGCCGGCCCGGAGCCGCTCCAGCAGGGCGACGGAGCCGGGGTAGGCCCGTGGCGGGTCGGCCGCCAGCGCCGCGGCGAAGAGCTGGTCCTGCCTGGCGCCCAGCCCCGCCGCCGTCCACTCCCCCGGCGGGTCGGCGGGGTGTCCGGCCGGCAGCGCCGCCCCGCGGGAGGCCAGGAAGTCCGCCACCCCCTCGGCGGGGGTTCGGCCGTCCAGATAGGCGGTGAAGTCGGCGCCGGTGGGCGGGCCGCGCCGGGCGGTGGGCGGCAGCCGGGGGTCACGCAGGACCTCGTCCAGCAGGATCCGCCAGGCCGCGGCGCGTTGTTCGGCGGTATCCAGCAGCACGCCGTCGAGTTCGAAGACGACGGCGTCCACCGGCGCCAGTGCTGCGGCGACTGTGGGCGAGACCGTCATGCGTTATTCGTACCAGCCTTCCCGGGCGCGCGACAGGCCTGCACCGCAGCCCGCGGGCACGTCATCGGCACCGTCAGCGGAGGAGGGCACCGAGGGTGGTGAAGCCGTAGCCCGCCGCCCGGAGCCGCGCGATCAACTGCGGCAGGGCGTCGGCGTCGAGGGTGCTGCCGTCGTCGGGGTTGGAGCCGATGTGCATCAGGACAATCTCGCCGGGGCGCAGCCCGGCGAGGGTCCGGTCCAGCACGGTCTGGACGCTGATGCCGCCGCTGGTTCCCTTCCAGCCCAGCGTGTCCACGGTCCAGCGGACCGCGACGTAGCCCAGGGCGTTGACGGCGGCGATGGTGCGCGCGTCCCGCTCGCCAAAAGGGAACCGGAACAGCGGCCGGGCGGTCCCGCCGGCGGCGCTGATGGCGGCCTCCGCGCCGGCGAGCTGCTGGGCGATCTGGGCGTCGGTCAGGCCGGTGAAGCCGGGGTGGGTCATCGAGTGGTTGCCGATCCGGTGCCCTCCGGCCACGATCGCGGCCACCCACGCCGGATTGCCGGACGCCCACGCGCCGGTGAGGAAGAACGTCCCCCGCACACCCGTCGCGGAGAGGGTCTGCAGGATGCTGGGCAGCCCGGCGGAGTTGGCCCCGGCGTCGAAGGTCAGGGCGACCACCGGCCCGGCGCCGGGGATGACCTCGACGTCGGCGCCCCGGAGCGCGGCCGGAAACGGGTCCGCGGGCGGGGCGGGCGGTTGCGGTGGCTCAGGTGCCGGTTCGGGCGGTGCGGAAGGCTGGGGTGCCGGTGGCGCGGGAGGTACGGGCGGCGCGGGTGGCTCCGCGGCGGGCGGCGCCGGTACGCCCGGCTCAGGCGCGGCCGCCGTCGTCGTGGCCGGTGACGGGGCCGCCGTGGTCGTGGCCTCGGACGGTGACTCCGTGGAAGCGGAGGACGACGGCGGCACGGACAGTGTGGCCGGGGATCCGCCCTGCGGGCCCGAACCCCGCGGCCCCGAGGCCAGCAGCACCGCTCCGGCCACCGCGGCCGCCACGAGCAGGACGGCGAGCACCGCCGCCAGGAGCCGGCGCTGACCGCCGACGGGGATCGACCACATGCCCCACCGTGACCCCGGATCCGCTGCCCGGGATAGGGCTCAAAGACCCCTCCAACGGCCCCGGAAACCCGCCGTCCCCGGGCAGTAGGATGCTGGAAGAGGCACATCCCGGAATCGGCGCTGAGGCAAGGCAGGACCCCCGTGAAAACTCTCTTCCGGTACCCGCTGGTGGCAGGCACCCTGGCCGTCCTGCTGGCCGTGATCCTGCTGCTGGTGTCCGGCCAGGAGGGCATCGCCCGGTGGACCGCCAGCCTCTACGCCCTGGCCGTCGCCGCGTACCTGGCGGTGGGCATGGTCCGCCGGCTGATGGGCGGCACCTGGGGCATCGACATCCTGGCCGTGACCGCGATCGTCAGCACCGTGCTGGTGGGCGAGTTCGTCGCCTCCATGATCATTGTGCTGATGATGGCCGGCGGCACGGCGCTGGAGGACTTCGCGGCGGGCCGGGCCAAGGCGGAACTGACCGCACTCCTCGAACGCGTCCCGCAAACGGCGCACCGCGAGCGCGCCGGTGTGGCGGCGGACGGCACCCACGGGGATGGCAGCCTGGCCGACGGCCAGCACGAGGATGTGGCCGCCACCGACGTACGGATCGGCGACATCCTGCTGGTCCGCCCCGGCGAGGTGGTTCCGCTGGACGGGGTCCTGCTCTCCGACTCCGGCACCTTCGACGAATCGTCCCTCACCGGAGAGAGCCTGCCCGTGGAACGGGCCGCCGGGGAAAACCTGATGAGCGGATCCCTGAACGGCGAGGCGGCCATCAGGATGCGCGTCACGGCCCGGATGGAGGACTCCCAGTACAGCCGGATCGTGGCCCTGGTCCGGGAAGCCGCGGAAAGCAAGGCGCCAATGGTCCGGCTGGCCGACCGCTACGCCGTCCCCTTCACGGGCCTGGCGTACGTGCTGGGCGCCGTCGGCTGGATCATCAGCGGCAGCCCCGCCCGCTTCGCCGAGGTGTTGGTGGTGGCCACGCCCTGCCCGCTGCTGATCGCCGCGCCGGTGGCGTTCCTGGGGGGGATGAGCCGGGCCGCCCGCGGCGGGATCATCGTCAAGTACGCCGGGGTGCTGGAGCTGCTGGGCCGGATCCGCACCGCCGCGTTCGACAAGACCGGTACACTGACCTACGGCCGGCCGGCGCTGGTGGAAATCCGCACCACGGGCACCCTGGACGAGGACGAGGTGCTGCGCCTGGCCGCGTCCGCGGAGCAGTACTCCTCCCACGTGCTCGCCGCCTCCGTGATGGACGCCGCGAGGGCCCGGGTGCTGGGCTTCCACAGCGCCTCCGAGGCCACCGAGTACGCCACGCACGGCGTCCGGGCCCGGCTGGACGGGCGGGACGTGGTGGTGGGGAAACCGAATTTTGTGGCCGAATCGGCCGAGGGCGTGGTGGAGACGGAACTGGTGTCCGGGCAGCTGGGCATCTACGTGGGGGTGGACGGAAAATTCGTCGGCTGCCTGGTGATGAGCGACCCGCTCCGGGACGAGGCGCGCCGCACCCTGGGCGAGCTCCAGCACCTGGGTGTCACGCAGACCGTGATGCTCACCGGCGACGCCCTGGCCACCGCCGAGCACATCGCGGACGCGGCCGGCCTCACGGACGTCCGGGCCGAGTGCCTGCCCCCGGACAAGGTGGAGGCGGTGCGGTCCCTGCCGCTGCGGCCGGTGATGATGGTGGGCGACGGCGTCAACGACGCCCCCGTCCTTGCCGTCGCCGACGTCGGGATCGCGATGGGCGCGCGGGGTTCGACGGCGGCTGGCGAGTCGGCCGACGTCGTGATCATCCTGGATGACCTGTCCAAGGTGGCCTCGGCGGTGCGGATCGGCCAGCGCACCGTGAAGGTGGCGCTGCAGAGCATTTGGATCGGCATCGCGATGAGCGTGGCCCTGATGGTGGCGGCCGCCGCGGGCTACGTCCCGGCGATCGCCGGTGCCCTGTCCCAGGAGGTGGTGGACCTGGCCACCATCCTGAACGCGCTCCGGGCGCTGAGTGCGGGCGGCACGGGCACGGGCCGGAACCCGGCACCGGGGACGGGGACGGGCACGGGCACGGGCACGGGGACGGGGACGGGGACGGGGACGGAGGGACCGTAGAAAGCGCCGGTTATCAGGCGATGGGCTGCGAGGCGGCCCAGGAGGCGAGGAGGCTCAGCCGTTCCGCTGAGGGTGACCCGGGTTCGGCCGAGTAGACAAGGAGCACGTGGCCGGGATCGGCCGTGACGGCGAGCTCCTCGTAGGACAGGGTGAGCTCCCCGACCACCGGGTGCGTGAAGCGTTTGGTCCCCGACCCGTGGGTGCGCACGTCATGGGCCCCCCAGAGCCGGCGGAAGACGTCGCTTCGGGTGGACAACTCGCCGACGAGGTCCTGGAGGAGCTTGTTGTGCGGGTCCCGGCCGGCTTCCGCCCGCATGATCGCCACGCACATGTCGGCGAAGAGGTCCCAATCGGGATAGAAGTCCCTGGAGGCCGGGTCCAGGAATTGGAAGCGGGCCAGGTTGGGTGTGCGTCCGCCGTCGCCAATCACGGGCGAGTAGAAAGCACGGCCCAGATCGTTGGTGGCCACCATGTCCTGGTGCGCGTTCCGGACAAAGGCGGGACCGTCGGTGATGGAACGAAGTGCCCATTGGAGGCTCGGGCGCAGGGCGGGATTCCGGGTGATGCCGCGGCGCCGCGAACGGCCCGAGGTGGGAATCCCGTCGGCGGCCCGGGCCAGGTCAAATAGATGGGCCCTTTCCGTGTCGTTCAGCTGCAGGGCCTCGGAGATGGCGTCCAGCACCGAGGCGGAGGCCCCTGCGATGGTTCCGCGTTCGAGCTTGGAGTAGTACTCCACGCTGACGCCTGCGAGCATGGCCACCTCCGAGCGGCGCAGTCCCTTGACTCGCCGGTTCGGGCCGGAGGGTATCCCGGCGAGCTCGGGGGTGAGTTTGGCCCGACGTGACATGAGGTACTCGCGCACCTCGGCTCGATTGTCCATGTTTATGACGATACGACGATCCCCGCGGCGGAGGGATGCCCTGCCAGTACACCTCTTGACAGGGACTTCTTCGGCCTGCCGATAAGGGTTTTGCTGGATACATGACTGATTCCTCCACCCTCAACCAGACGGGCCGCCATGGCCGGTGGTTGGCGGCGCTGTTGCTGGTGCTGACGGTCTTTGGACCCATCTCCATGGACCTCTATCTTCCGGCTCTCCCTGCCCTGACCGCCGAGCTTGGCGCGAAGACGTCCACGGCACAGCTGACGGTCACCGCGTGCCTGTTGGGGCTGGCGGCGGGGCAGCTGGTCGCAGGCCCGCTCTCTGACCGCTTTGGCAGGCGAAAGCCGCTCCTGATCGGGGTGACCGCGTACGTCGTCGTGTCGGCACTGTGTGCGATGAGCCCCTCCGTTGAGGTGCTGGTGCTCGCCCGGCTGGTCCAGGGCGTGGCCGGCGGCGTAGGGATCGTGATCGCCCAGGCGGCGGGCCGCGATGTGTACGACGGCGGCCGCTTGATCCGCTTTTACGGCCGGCTGACCGTTATCGGCGGCTTTGCGGCCATCGTGGGACCCTTGGTGGGCGGTGCGCTCTCCGCGGTGATGGACTGGCGGGGACTGTTCCAGGTCCTTGCGGTCATTGGTGCGGCGATTCTGGCCTGGGTCGTCGTCGGGTTTGGCGAGACGCTGCCCGCGGGGTCGCGCACCCCGGGCGGGTTCGGCCAGGTGGGCCGCGATATGCGGGTTTTGTTCCGGGACCGCGGGTTCGTCGGCGCTGTCGTGGTTCAAGGGTTTGTCTATGCGGCGCTGTTTGCCTATCTCAGCGGCGCCACCTACGTCCTGCAGGGCGCCTACGGCCTCTCGCCTCAGCAATACGCCATGGCCTTCGGCCTGAATTCTGCGGGGTTCATGGCTTTCGGCTACCTCGCCGGCCGGTCCAGCGAACGGTGGAGCATCACCGGGACCCTCATGGTCGGCCTGGCCATGTGCGCGGCCGGAGCCGGGGGAATCCTGACCGCCGGTATCATCCACCTGCCCTTGCCCGCGGTGATGGTTTCCCTGCTTCTCCTGGTGAGCGGGACCGCGGTCACCAGCCCGCCCTCGACCACCATCGCACTGGCCGGCTATCCGACCATCGCCGGCGCCGCCTCGTCCTTCCTTGGGGCCGCCCGCTTCGCTCTCGGTGGAGTCGCCGCCCCGCTGGTCGGACTCGCCGGAGCACTCAGCATCCTCCCGCTGGGCCTGGTGACCGCCGCCGCGATCATCCTGGCAGCTGCGACCGCCCTGGTCCTGCTGCCCCGTGCGTCGCGTCCGGCAGGCCCGGAAAGACCGTCCTCTGAAACACCCGTTCCAGAGCATTCCCATCACTGAAAGGAAACACCATGCACGGCACCGAATTTAGCCAGATCTTCCCGCTGGGCCAGAAGAACGACGCGTATGCGCAGTACTTCACCGGCCAGAGTTATCTGGCGCCCCTCGCCTCGGGCCCGGTCCCCGTCAGCAACGTCTCTTTCGAGCCGGGATGCCGCAACAACTGGCACATCCACCACGGCACAGACGGTGGAGGCGACCAGGTCCTGCTCTGCACCGCGGGCAGCGGCTGGTACCAGGCCGACGGCGAGGACCCCGTCAGCCTGGAACCGGGAACGGTCATCCACGTGCCCGCCGGCACCAAACACTGGCACGGAGCGAAGGCGGACTCGTGGTTCTCCCACGTCGCTTTCATCACCCCGGGCAACGACGTCAGCAACGAATGGCTCGAGCCGGTGACCGACGAGGTGTACGGCGGACTGTCCCAGAACGGAGAAACAGCATGACCATAGTGAACGAAACTCTTACCCTCTCGAACGGCGTCGAGGTCCCCACCCTGGGGCTGGGCACGTGGTTCATCGACGATGACAAGGCCGCCGAGGCCGTGCGCCAGGCCATCGCGGTCGGATACCGCAACATCGACACCGCCCAGGCCTACGGAAACGAGCGCGGAGTCGGCGACGGCGTCCGCACCTCAGGGGTGGCACGGAACGAACTCTTCGTTTCCACCAAGCTCGCCGCCGAAATCAAGGACTACCCCGGCGCCGTCGCCGCCATCGACCGGTCCCTGGAGCAGCTGGGGCTTGAGTATGTCGACCTGATGCTGATCCACGCCCCGCAACCCTGGGACGACTTCCGTGGCGGCGACTACTCCGAGGGCAACCTCGCCGCCTGGCGCGCCCTGGAGGAAGCCCACCGGGCAGGGAAAATCCGCGCGATCGGAGTCTCCAACTTCCTGCAGGCCGATCTGGAGAACCTCCTCAACCACGGAACCGTTGCCCCGCACGTCAACCAGATCCTCGTGCACGCGGGAAACACCCCCACCGAGCTGATCGACTACTGCCAGTCGCGGGGCATCGCGGTGGAGGCCTACTCCCCGATCGCCCACGGCCAGGTCCTGAAGAACCGGGAGATCGCGGCGATCGCCGAGAAATACGGGGCGAGCGTGCCACAGCTGTGCATCCGCTACACGCTGCAACTGGGCGCCGTGTCGCTGCCCAAGACCGCTAACCCGGCCCACATGCGGTCAAACGCCGAACTCACCTTCACAATCTCGGACGAGGACATGGAAACCCTCCGCACCCTCGATGAAAAGAACTACGGCGAGCACGCCGCGTTCCCCGTTTACTCCGGAAAATAGAGGAGACCCACAATGCCTGAAAAAGTAACGGCCGGCCGGGACGTGCTCGGTGATTTCGCCCCGACGTTCGCCGCGCTCAACGACGACGTCCTCTTCGGTCAGGTCTGGGCCCGCGAAGAACAACTCTCCCCGCGGAGCCGCAGCATCGTCACCGTGACGGCCCTGATGGCCAGCGGGGTGCTGGACAGCTCGCTCCAGCATCACATCGGCCTCGCCAAGGCCAACGGCGTCACGGCCGACGAGATGGCCGAGGTGCTGACCCACGCGGCCTTCTACGCCGGATGGCCCAAAGCCTGGGCAGCGTTCCGCATCGCGACGGAGACCTATGGGGTCGACCTCCCGCGGTAGGCCTGTCCAGGCCTAACGCTCCCTACCCACCCGCGGGCCGCCGCTCCGCCTCGGCGATCAGCGGGACGGTCCTGAGATAGCTGTCCGGGTTCAGTGAGATGGAATCGATCCCCTCCCCCACCAGGAACTGTGCGAACTCCGGGTGGTTGCTGGGGCCCTGGCCGCAGATGCCGATCTTGATTCCGGCCGTGTGGGCCTGGCGGATCGCCTCGCTGATCATCGCCATCACGGCCTCGTCCCGCTCGTCGAAGAGCGCTGCCAGCCGCGCCGAGTCCCGGTCCACGCCGAGGACCAGCTGGGTCAGGTCGTTGGAGCCGATGGAGAACCCGTCGAAGCGGGCGGCGAACTGGGCGGCGAGCACCACATTCGACGGGATCTCGCACATCATGTAGACCTGCAGGCCGTTCTCCCCCCGGACCAGGCCGTTCTCCGACATCACCGCCAGCACCTTGTCCGCCTCCTGCGGGGTGCGACAGAACGGCACCATGACGATCACGTTGCCGAAGCCCAGCCGCTCCCGGACCCGTTTCAGCGCCCGGCATTCGAGGGCGAACCCCTCGCGGTAGCGCTCGTCGTAGTAGCGTGAGGCGCCGCGGAAGCCCAGCATCGGGTTCTCCTCGGCCTCCTCGAAGGCCGCCCCGCCCACCAGGTGCGCGTATTCGTTGGTTTTGAAGTCGCTCAGCCGGACGATCACCGGCCGGGGGTGGTACGGCGCGGCGATCTTGGCGATCCCCAGGGCCAGGGTGTCCACGAAGTAGTCCCGGGGGTCCGCATACCCGCGCGTGAGCTCGCGGATCTGCGCGGCCTCGCCGGGGTCCGTGACCCGTTCCGGGTGGACCAGCGCCATCGGGTGGACCCGGATCAGGGAGCTGATGATGAACTCCATCCGGGCCAGGCCCACGCCGTCCGCGGGCAGCCGCCACCACTGGAACGCGGCGGCGGGGCTGGCAATGTTGACCATCACCCTGGTGCGGGTCGCCGGCAGCTCGCCAAGGTCCACCTCCTCGGTCTCGAACGCCAGGCTGCCGGCGTAGACACGCCCCTGGTCGCCTTCGGCGCAGGACAGCGTGACGGCCAGACCCTCCGTGAGCACCGCCGTCGCGTTCCCGGTACCGACGACGGCGGGCACGCCCAGTTCCCGGCTCACGATGGCGGCGTGGCTGGTGGGTCCGCCATGGTCGGTGACGATCCCGGCGGCGCGCTTCATAATCGGCACCCAGTCAGGGTCCGTCATCTCGGTGACCAGGATGGCGCCGTCGCGGAAGCCCTCGATGTCCGCGGCGCTTCGGATCACGCAGGCGGTCCCCTGCGCGATTGAGTCGCCGATCGCGGCGCCGGCGACCAGGACCGGGCCGGTTTCCAGCAGGTGGTGCAGGGTGAAACGGGGCCCCGTCTTCTGCGACTGGACGGTTTCGGGCCGGGCCTGGACCATGAACAGTTCGCCGGTTTCCCCGTCCCGGGCCCATTCCATGTCCATCGGCCGGCCGTAGTGCTCCTCGACGGTCACGGCCCAGCGTCCCAGCGTGAGGATCTCCTCGTCCGTCAGGACAAAGGCGCGGCGTTCCGCCTCGGACGTGTCCACGGTGCGGGTGCGGGCGTGGCCGCCCCGGCTGTAGACCATCTTGCGTTCCTTGGCGCCGAGGGTCTTCTCGATGATCGGGCGGATGCCGGCGGCCGCGGACGCCTCCCCCAGCAGCGGCTTGAAGACCAGGTACTTGTCCGGGTTGATGCTGCCCTGCACCACCGTTTCCCCGAGGCCCCAGGCGGCGCTGATCACGGCTGCGCGGGGGAAGCCGGAGTCCGTGTCGATCGAGAACATCACCCCGGAGGCGCCGATGTCCGAGCGCACCATCCGCTGCACGCCGATGGAGAGGGCGACGTCGAGGTGGTCGAAGCCTTTCACCTCGCGGTAGCTGATGGCCCGGTCCGTGAACAGGGAGGCGTAGCAGCGGCGGCAGGCGTCCAGCAGTTCCCGCTCCCCGGCGACATTGAGGAAGGTCTCCTGCTGGCCGGCGAAGCTGGCGTCCGGCAGGTCCTCCGCCGTGGCGCTGGAGCGGACCGCCACGGAGAGCCGGTCCGTCCCGGAGCGGCGGCCCAGCTCCCGGTAATGGTCGCGCAGCGCCTCGGCCAGGTCCGGCGGGAATTCACCGCCGAGGAAGAGTTCGCGGATGGCCTCTCCGGTCTCGCGCAGCGTGGCCGTCCCGGCGCGGAAGGCGTCCAGGCGTTCCCGCATCCCGGATTCGATGCCGTTGGCGTCGATGAAAAGCCGGTAGGCCTCCGCCGTGGTGGCGAAGCCGTCCGGCACCCGCACGCCGCGGGTCTTCAGCGCCCCGATCAGCTCACCCAGGGACGCGTTCTTGCCTCCCACCCGGGGCACATCGGCCATGCCGATCTCCTCAAACCACAACACGTGTCCGGGCATGCGGTCGCTCCTCGGTGGTAGTCCGTCGATGCTCCGATCCTGCTGTGGGCGGCCCCGCGGGGTCAGAGTCTTTGGGCCCCCCGGACGCCGGCCCGGCGGTGCCGGAACTCGCGGTGCCGGAACGCCTTGTACGCCCAGTCCGCCAGTAGTACCGCGGGGATGGCGGCGAGCGCGACGGCCAGGCCGCCCGGTGTCGGCGGCGCCTGGCCCAGCAGATCTGCCACCGGGCCCAGAAAGAGGAAAACGGTGAGCAGCCCCAGCTCCGCGAGCACCGCCCACAGCAGCAGCCGGTTGCTGGCCCAGCCCAGCCGCCACGGCGGGACGGTGGCGCTGCGGCAGGCGAAGGCGTTGGCCAACTGACCGAGCACCACGGTGGTGAAGGCGGCACCTGAGGCGGCCATCAACGCGTCCGACGGCGGCAGCACGGCCCCCGGCGTCCAGGGGCTCCACCCGGCGCCGAGGAGCACCGCGGTGTACGCGGCCATCTCCAGAACCGCTTCCACCGGGCCGAGCAGTCCGAACACCCGGACCATCAGCGCCCGGTCCATCAGGTGCCGCCGCTCCGGTGGCCGCTTCAGGGCGCCCTTGCTGGGGGCCTCACTTCCCAGGGCCAGGGCGGGCAGCAGGTCGGTGCCGATGTCCAGGGCCAGGATCTGCAGGACACTCAGCGCCAAGGGGAACCGGCCGCCGGACAGCGCCCAGAAGACGAACGGCGTCAGCTCCGCGACGTTGTCCGTCAGGTGGTAGGTCAGGAAGCGGCGGATGTTGGCGTAGGTGGCGCGGCCCTGTTCGACGGCGGCGATGATGGTGGCGAAGTCGTCGTCGAGGAGCACCAGGTCCGCGGCCTCGCGGGCGACGTCGGTGCCGCTGAGTCCCATCGCGACGCCGATGTCCGCCTGCTGCAGGGCGGGCCCGTCGTTGACGCCGTCGCCGGTCATGGCCAGGACGTGGCCGCGGCGCTGCAGCAGCCGGGCGACGCGGAGCTTCTGCTCGGGTGAGACGCGGCTGACCACGACGCCGTCGCGGTCCAGGAGCGCGGCGAGCACCTCGTCATCCTCCGGGAGGGTGTGGCCCTCCAGCACCAGTTCCGGGGAGCCGATCAGCCCGGTCTCCCGCGCGATGGCGGCGGCGGTGAAGGCGTGGTCGCCGGTGACCATGGCCACCTTGATGCCGGCCTCGCGGGCGGCCTGCAGGGACACGCGGACCTCCGCCCGGGGCGGGTCGTGCAGGCCGATCAGGCCCAGCAGCTCCAGGTCCTGCTCCAGCTCATCGGCGGTGGCGCCGTCGGGGGCGGGGCGGGGCAGCCGCCGCTCGGCCACGGCGAGGACCCGCAGTCCGCGGGAGGCCATCCGGTCCACCAGTTCCCGGGATGCGCCGTTGCCGCCGCGGCAGACGGGCAGGACGGACTCGGGCGCGCCCTTGACGTAGAGGGTGGTCCCGGCGAGCGCGGACTCGCGCAGCCGGCGGGGGTCGAAGGCGAAGCGCCGGTCCGGCGTCGGCGTTGCACCGATGCCCGCGCCGCCGCCGCCGTCCGTTTCTTCGGCCGTCAGGGCGATCCCACCGCCCGTCAGCCGGGTGGCGAGCGCGTCGATGGCCGCCTCCATCGGGTCCCCCTCGGCGATCCACCGGCCCTCGTGAAGGACGGCCCGGCCGACGGAGGCCGCCCGCGCGGCGGTGCCGAGACGCCGCGCGGCCCGGAGCGCCTCGCCGGCGGGGGCGGCTCCGCCGGCGCTGATGTGGGCCTCGGGTTCGTAGCCCTGGCCGGCGACGTCCAAGGTCCCGGCGGGGGTCCAGACCTCCACGGCGTTCATCCGGTTCTGGGTGAGGGTGCCGGTCTTGTCGGTGCAGATGAAGGTGGTGGAGCCGAGTGTCTCGACGGCCTGCAGGTTCCGGACCAGGGCGTTGCGGCCGGCCATCCGCTGCGCCCCGATGGCCAGGGAGAGGGTGACCGTGGGCAGGAGGCCCTCGGGGACCAGTGCCACGGCGACGCCGATCGCGAAGAGGAAGGCATCCCGCCAGGAGATCCCCACCAGCAGGGACAGCAGGAAGAACAGCGCCCCGATCCCCAGCGCCACGGTGGCCACGATCCGGACAATGCGCTGCAGCTCCCGGGCCAGCGGGCTCGGCGGCGGTTCGACGCGGCCGGTCAGGGAGGCGATCTCGGCCAGCCGGGTGGTGGCCCCGGTGCCCTCCACCAGCCCCTCGGCGGAGCCGACCACCAGGAACGTGCCGCCGTAAAGCACCTCCCCGGCGGCGCGGGGCACCGGTTCGCTTTCACCGGTGAGCATGGACTCATCCACCGAGCAGCCCGCGGCCAGGATGAGGCGCAGGTCCGCGGGGACACGGTCGCCGGCCAGCAGCACGACGGCGTCGCCGGGGACCAGTTCCGTGGTGTGCACCTTGACCACCCGGCCGTCCCGCCGCACCGAGACCATGGCCGGCAGCAGCTCGCGAAGTTTCGCCGCGGCATGCTGGGCCCGTTCCTGCTGGATGTAGGCGAAGACGCCGTTGACCAAAATCACCACCACGATCGCGATGGCCAGCTGCGGCATCCCGGCGATGAAGGCCAGGACGGCCGCCGCCCACAGCATGACGGCAAAGAAGTGCGTCAGTTCTGCCAGCAGCCGCCGCCACCCCGGCACGGCCCGGGCCTCCGGCAGCCGGTTGGGGCCGGTGCGCTCCAACCGCCGGGCCGCCTCCGCCGAGGTCAAGCCCGTCATCGGCAGCACCGTGATCCGGCTCCGCCCCGGCGTGTCATGGATTCGACGATCCGCCCGCTCCCGCCCAGTGGGTTAGGGCCGAAAGTCCCCGGCGCGCGGCTGTTCCGGAGGGGGCTGGAGGCCCCGGCTGCGACGCCGGCCGCCCTAGCTGCCGGTGGCCGCCGGCGGCGCTTGCCGGCCCAGGGAGCGCAGGTACGCCGCGAAGCCCTGCGGTGCCCGCGCCTGCGTCCGCCCGGAGGTGAGCACCCGGACGCTGTCGGTGGCCAGGACGGTGAACGCCAGGCTGCGCAGGCCCTGGACCAGGGTGCGGTCCTCGTGCGACTGCTGCTTGGGGAAGCCGCCGGCGGCGAGGTAGGCGGAGGCCCGGACGCCGAAGTTGGCCCCGTAGATGTGTGGGTGGTTCTCCTCGAACGGGTGCCGCTCCAGCCAGCGGCGCAGCAGGTCCGGGTCCATGCCCACCGGGTCAGGTTCCACCGACCCCAGGACGGCGTCCGCCCCGGCGTCGGCGAATTCCAGTTGCCGGACCAGCCAGTGCGGCGGGACCCGGGAGTCGGCGTCGGTATTCGCCAGCCAGGTCTTTCCGCGCCAGGGCACGGGGGTGGAGCGCTGGCCCGGATGCCGGCGCGGACGGCCCAGCACGGCGGTGCGGATGCCCGCCGCCCGGCTGGCCCCGGCGCTGCGGAGCCCGACGGGGAGGACCTGGAAGCGCGGGTCGGCGTCAACGTAGCGTCCGGCGATCTCCGCGGACCCGTCGGTACAGGAGTCCAGCACCACCATTACCAGGACAACCACCTCCGGGCGGGCGCCGGCCAGCTGGTCCGCGGCGGCCTGCACGGCGGACAGCGCGCGGTCCAGGTGCTGGTCCTCGTTGTGGACGGGAAGGACGACGGCGACCGTGTCGATCGCGGGGCGCCGCCGGGCGGTCATGGCGACGGTCATGGATGCCGCTCCGGCGCCCGGAGGATTTCCAGCACGAAGTCGCGTTCCCGGTAGAGCCCGGCCCCGGCCCAGCGGAGCCGGTCGCGGGCCGTGGCGTGGACCGTGTCACCGTCCAGGACCCAGCCCTCCAGCGGGTGCCGCCAGTGGCAGAGGACCAGGGTACCGCCGGGCAGCAGCGAGGCTTCGACCCGCCGGAACAGCTCGTCAAGTTCGTCCGGGGAGAGGTAGTAGCCCACCTCGGAGACGACGATCAGGTCGAACCCGCCGTCGGGCCAGCCGTGCGGGACGGTGAGGTGACGGGTCTGCGCGGCGGGCAGGTGCTCCAGACGTTCGGCGGCGCGGGCCAGGGCGGTGCTGCTGGCGTCGACGGCGAGGAAGGTTCCGCAGCGTTCGGCCAGTTCAACGCTCAGCGTCCCGATCGAGCAGCCGATTTCCAGCCCGGCCTCGTAGTTCTGCTCCGGCAGCGCGGCAAGGGTCAGGGCGCGTTTGCGCTGTTCATACCAGGTGCCGGTGTAGCCCCAGGGGTCCTCGTCGCGGCCGTGGACCGCGTCGAAGAGCCGTTCGGCGTCGGCGGCGGCGTAGCCGGCGGCCGCGTCAGCGACGCCCTTGTCCCCGGCGGCGGCATCCCCGGCGGCGGGCGGGCGGGGCTGGTGCCAGGCGAAGGTTTCCCAGTGCCGCTCGAAGTGGGCCAGGAAGCCCGCCGGCAGCAGCACCTCGTCCCCGGGCTGCTCCGAGAGCGGGGCCACCTGGGAGGTGTGGGCGGCCATCGCCCGGGCCTTGGCCTGCTGGTCCTCCGGCCGCAGCGGGAACCGTTGCCAGTCCTGCCAGGCCGCGTCCTCCGGGGCGGCCCAGAGCCAGTACCAGATGGGAAATTCCAGCAGGCCGTAGCCGTGCCCGGCGGCTGTTTCCGCGGCGGCCAGGCCCAGGGTGTCGTGGTCGGTGTGGCCGTCGTGCCGGTAGGGCGCCACGAGCACAATCCGCTCGGCAGGCTTCCCGGTGTCCGCGGCCGCCTCCCGGATGGCCGCCGCGATCTCTGCCCGGTGCTCGGCGAGCCGGCCGTCGGGCAGTCCCAGGTAGCGGCGCCGGGGTCCGCCCAGCAGGTGTCCCAGGGCGCCGTCGAATTCGCGGAGCCGCACCTCGGCCAGCCGTTCGGGCGTCACTGTGGGCGAATCCGGGTGGGAGGCCTCGCCGGCGGTGCAGAGCAGCACCCGCACGTCCGCGCCCAGGGCGTGCAGCCGGGCCATGAGGCCGCCGGCGCCAAGGGTTTCGTCGTCGGGGTGGGCGGCCAGCACCAGGAACGCGGTGGCGGCGAGCTCGCCGTCGTTCAGCGGCAGCTCGGGCAGCGCCGCGGCGCCGGATCGGGCCCAGGCGCTTTCAGGGGTGCCGGCGTCCTGGTGCGTGAAGCTCACCATGGCTCGTCACCCTCGAAGCCCTTGAAGACCAACGAGCCCAGCTGCGCGTCGTCGCGCATGGCGTGGTGCTGCCGGATGTACAGCGCGAGGTCCGCCATGCGCTTGCCGTAGGCGGCGTCGAAGACCAGCGGTCCGGGCCCCAGGTTCTGGCTGACCAGGGCCTGGATGCGTTCGACGGCGCTGGCGACGGCTCCGCGGACGCGCAGCGCCTCGGGCCAGGCGCCGCTTCCGGAGAGGTCACCGGCGTCGATCCGGTCCGCGGTGCGGGCCAGGTAGGCGGTGAGCCCGGCGAGGGTGCGGTCGATCTCGCCCAGGTGCACGAGGGCCACTTGGTCGGGGGCCCGGCCGCGGTCCTCTGCGGCTTTCAGGGCGTCCCGGTAGCTGCGGGCCACGGCCACGGCGCCGCCCAGCCAGCAGGCCGCCACGCCGATGCCGCCCCAGGCGAAGCCGGGGCGGCGGTAGTACCAGCCCCCGCCGAGCGGGGTGGCGGGGACGGCGTCGAAGTTCACGGTGCCGCTGGGAACTTCCCGCAGCCCCAGGCTGGTCCAGCCGGGGTCGGCGACGCTCACGCCGTCAGCGTGGAGGTCGACGGCGAACGCGGCGCGGCCGCCGCCAGGCAGGTGCGCGGTCAGCACGGCCCGGTCCAGCTGCCCGGCCAGCGAGCACCAGGGCTTGGCGCCGGTCAGCAGAGTCCGGCCGCCCTCTTCAGCGGCGGTGAGGCTGAGGCCGGGTGCCTCCGCGGCGAAGACACCCCAGGTGCCCTCGAGGTCCGTGGAGGCGCCGGCCTCCCCCGCGTCCCTGGCCTGCTGCAGGATCGCGGCCGCGTCCAGGTGCGGTTCCAGGATGCGCCCGGCCGCGACGTCGACGGCGGTGACGGACGCGAGCAGTTCCCAGAGGAACGCGGTGCGGCCGGCGCCGGGCGCCGGCGCCCATGATCCGGCGTCCGCGGTGAGGGACAGCAGGGCGGGAACGTCCCCGACGGCGGCCGCGACGTCGGCCAGGAACGGATCCAGCCGGGCGAGCGCGTCCGGTCCGGAGCTGATCCGCACGGCCTTGGGCGGGCGGGGGTCCTGGGTCGCGTTCATGGGTCCTTTACGGTTCGTGGCTGGCTCCGGGGGAGCCGGCCAGCGCCGCTGCGCCTTCCCCCGATTGAATCTCAGCTTACTTACCATCGGCGGGGATGGCGCCATCTGCATGACCGGGCTCCCGCGTCCCGGTACCGTAGTCGCAAATCCCCCCATGTGACAGGTGCTGCTGGTGGGGCCACTGGTACTATCGTGCGCATGCGTGCGGGAAGGCTGAACCGAGCTGTTGGGATTGTCATCGCTGTCATTGCCGGAGGAGCAGCGGCGCTCCTGTGGTTTGCCGTGGCCGCCGGCGGCCCGGCGCTCAGTGAATCCCCCGCCCAGGGACTGGTGTTTGGTTTTTGGAGCATCCTCTACAACACCGACGCCCCGGCCCCCCGCGTGCTTCTGGCGGCCATGGCGATGGCCCTCCTCCTGGCGGCCGGCGTTGCGACCGTTGACCGGAGGATCGTCAACCGCTCCCGGCGGTCGCTGGACCCCCTCACCGGTCCGCTCGCTCCCCGGGTGGTGATGGCCGCAACCCGCGGTGAGTTCGCCGGCCCGGTCACGGTGACGGTCCTGATCCCCGCCCACAACGAGGAAGCTTCCGTGGGGCAGACCATCGCCTCCCTGCTGCAGCAGTCGAGGTCACCGGACCGGGTGATCGTCGTCGCGGACAACTGCACTGACCGGACCGTCGAGCGGGCCCGGGCTGCCGGTGTGGAGGTCATCGAATCGGTCGGCAACACGCACAAGAAGGCCGGCGCGCTGAACCAGGTCCTGGCCGGCCTGCTCCCGGGGCTCGGGGACAACGACGTGGTCATGATCATGGACGCCGACACCGTGCTCGATGACGGCTTTCTTGCGGCCGCCGTGGATCGTTTTACCGCGGACAGGGCCCTGATGGCGGTCGGCGGGCTCTTCTATGGAGAGGAGGGCCACGGTCTGATCGGACAGTTCCAGCGCAACGAATATTTGCGCTACGGGCGCGAAATCAGCCGCCGCCGCGGACGCGTCTTCGTGCTCACCGGAACCGCCTCGCTTTTCCGGTCCCGGGCGCTGCGCACCGTGGCAGCCAGCCGCGGCGTCACGATCCCGGGCACCCCGGGGGACGTCTACGACACTGCCGCACTGACCGAGGACAATGAATTAACCATCGCGCTGAAGTCCTTGGGCGGGCTGATGATTTCCCCCTCCCAGTGCACTGTCGTCACCGAATTAATGCCCGGTTGGCGGACCCTGTGGGCCCAGCGGCTCCGCTGGCAACGCGGTGCGCTGGAAAATATCGGAGCCTACGGCGTCACCCCGCCAACCATGCGGTACTGGGCCCAGCAACTGGGAATCGGGTACGGCGTGATCGCCCTGGGTTCCTACCTGCTCCTGATCTTCCTGATGGTGTTCGCCCTCGATGCCTGGATCTGGTTCCCCTTCTGGCTCGGGTTAGGCCTGCTGTTCATGGCAGAGCGGGTTCTCACCGTGTGGTCCGGCGGGTGGCGGGCACGGCTTCTGGCCGCAACCCTCTTCCCCGAACTGTTCTTCGATATGTTCCTCAACATCGTCTACCTCAAGGGCGTGGCGGACATCGCCCTGGGCAGGACGGCGACGTGGAAGCACCTCACCCCGGCGCCGGCACGGGCCTCCGAAGAAGCGGAGCAGGCATGAGTCCCTCGTTCCCGTCCGCCGTCCCCGCGGGACTGCTGTTTCCGGAATCGCTCCTTCATACCGACTGGTTCGCCGTTCTCGCCACCTTCGTCGCCATCAACACCGTGATGTACGCGGCCCTGGCCTTGGCGAAAGTCCTCCCGAAGGTCCACCCCACGGAGTGGATCCGTACCCGGAATGAGCGCGCCGAGAGTCGCAGCATCTACCCTGACGCAGACTAGGGCGGGGCCTACTCGCCCAGGGCCCGCTCCAGCCGGTCCAGCTTGCCGGTCAGTTCGCCGGTGTAGCCGGGGCGGATGTCCGCCTTGATCACCAGGGACACGCGGCTGCCGTAGCGGCCCACCGCCTCGGTGGCGCGCTTGACGACGTCGAACACCTCGTCCCATTCGCCCTCGATGGTGGTGAACATGGCGTCGGTGTGGTTCGGGAGGCCGGACTCGCGGACGATCCGCACCGCGGCGGCGACGGCGTCGTGCACCGACGCGTCGTCCGCGCCGGGAGCCGTCTCGGGGGCGGCAGCGGAACCGGAGGTGGGGGCGAATGGGGGACGGCCGGACGGGGCAACAGAAAAGGCAAGCAGCATGGCTCCAGTGTGCCCTCCGCGTCATAAATATGTGAACCCGCGGGTAACCGGTTCGCGCCGCCCCGGCGTTGCTACCCTGAGCAAATGAACCGGGCAGTAGACCGCAGGCCGCTCCGCGCGGACGCTGCACGCAACGTCAATAAGATCATTGCCGCGGCCCGCCAGTGCTTCCGTGAGCACGGGCCGGAGGTACCGCTGCAGACCATCGCCGTGACCGCCGGCGTGGGCCCCGCCACCCTGTTCCGGAACTTCGCGGACAAGGAGGAACTGGTCCTCGCCGCGTTGCACCAGCAGCTGAAACTGCGCGTGAACCCGGTGATCGACGATGCCCTGGCCGGGACCGATGCCGCCGAGGGCCTGTTCCGCATCGTGGAAGCACTGATGGCGGTGGCCAGCGATGAGGCCAATCTCCTCGGAGCTGTGGCCGGACGCCGCGGGGTGCTGACCGGGATCACCGGGGACCTGATCGAGTCGGTCGCAATCCTGCTGGGACGGGGCCAGGGGCAGGGCACCCTGCGCAGCGACATCTCCATGGCGGACATGATCCGGCTGCTGGCCATGCTGATCGGCGTGGTGGACACCATGGAGGCCGGCTCGGACGCCTGGCGCCGCCCGGTGGCCCTGCTCGAGGACGCCATCCGGGCCGAGCGGCCGGACCGCCCGCTGCCGCCCCAGACCCTGGTGCCCGGGACCCAGTACGGCACGGCGTTCGGCGTGGGGTTCGGGTCGCCCTCGGGGGCAACGTACCGTTGAGACCATGAGCTGGGAAACCCTCGCCGGCGTGATCGGCGGACTGATGCTGGTCTACGCCGCGCTGCTGGTCCTGCTGTGGAATTACGCGCGCCGGCACCCCGAAACCGTGACCATGAGGGACGCTCTCCGGCTGCTGCCGGATCTGCTCCGGCTGGTGAAACGGCTGATCGCGGACGGCACCGTCGCCGTGGGGGTGCGGGTCCGGCTGGTGTTGTTGCTGCTGTACCTGCTCTCCCCGATCGACCTGGTGCCGGACTTCCTGCCCGTGATCGGCTACGCGGACGACGTCGTGATCGTCGCCCTGGCGCTGCGTTCCGTGATCAAGCGGGCGGGCCCCGACGCCGTGCGTCGGCACTGGCCCGGCACGCCCGAAGGCCTGGGGCTCATCCTGAAGCTCGCCGGTATGGGTGCCGCCCACTGAGACCGCTTTCACCCCGGCGGTGCGGAATAGCGGCCCGGATGCGTCCGTTGACGCCTGCATGAAAGCAATCACGTACAGCGAATACGGCACCCCCGACGTCCTCGAACTGACCGACCAGCCCATGCCCAAGGTGGGCCCCGGCATGGTCCTGGTCAAGGTCAAGGCAGCCTCCGTGAACCCGGTTGACTGGAAGATCGTCTCCGGCGGACTCGACGGCATGATGGACCTGCAGTTCCCCGCGATTCCCGGCTGGGACGTCGCCGGCGTGGTGGAATCCGTGGGCATTGACGCCCCGCAGTACCAGCCCGGCGACGAGGTCATCGCCTATGGCCGCAAGGACTACGTCCACGGCGGCAGCTTCGCCGAGTACATCGCGCTCCCGGAGCGGGTCCTCGCCCGCAAGCCGGCCACCCTGGACTGGAACGAGTCCGCCGGCCTGCCGCTGGCCGGCCTGACCGCCTACCAGGTCTTGACCCGGCTCGGCACGGGCGAAGGCAAGACCGTCCTGATCCACGGCGGAGCCGGCGGCGTCGGCTCCCTGGGCATCCAGATCGCCAAGTCCCTCGGCGCCTCCGTGATCGCCACCGCCTCGGAGAAGAACCACGACTTCCTCCGCTCCCTCGGCGCGGAACCCGTCACCTACGGTGAGGGCCTTGCCGACCGCGTCCGCGCACTCCGCCCGGAAGGCGTCGACATCGTGGCCGACTTCGTCGGCGGTGTCCTCGACGCCACCCTGGCCGTCCTGGCCGAGGGCGGCAAGCACGCCTCGATCGCGGACGCCGAGGTCGAACAGCACGGCGGAACCTGGATGTGGGTGAACCCGGTGGGCGCCCAGCTTCAGGAACTCGCGGATCTGGTGGACAGCCGCGGCCTGCGCGTGGAGGTCGCCAAGACCTACCCGCTGGAGCGCACCGCGGACGCCTTCCGGGACAACATGGAAGGCCACACCCGGGGCAAGATCGTCGTCACGGTCGACGGCGAGTAACAGCGTTTCCGCCCGGACGGGCGGGTGACCTGAGGGCAGGTGCCGTCTTCCGGTGCCTGCCCTCAGCCGTGCCCGGGCTCCCCGCCCGGACCGCCGGTGTCGTGGTGGGTGTCGTCACGCTGCCCGCCGGAGTGGCTTGCGTCGTCATGGTGCTGCTCCCCGTCGTGGTGGGCCGGCTTGTGCTTGGCCTCCTCGAGGTGCTGCTGGAGCTTCTCCTCGGCCTCGCGGCGGCGCCGCGCCAGTTCCTGCAGGTCGCGGGTGGACACTGCTCCGGTGGGGATCCCGCCGGCGGCGCGGGACGCGGCCGCCCGGTCGTGGCCCTTCGCCGGCTGTGCCGGTTCCGTTTGCGCCCCTTCCGGGGTGGAATGCTCCGGATCGGCGCCTTCCGGGGTGGAATGCTCCGGATCGGCGCCTTCCGGGTCGCGGGCAGCGACATTGTCAGGCTCGTTGGTGGTCATCACTGGATGCTGTCACCGGCGGCCGGGCACCGGCTAGGGGCTAAAGGCCGGGCACGCGTGCGCGCACCAGTAGGCGCCGCTACCCCCAGCCGAGCAGCCGCAACCCGGCCGCCGCACCGGCGCCGGCCAGCACCACCACCAGGAACGGCGCCCTGAGCAGCAGGGCCAGTGCGGCCGCGGCCAGCGCGCCCACCCTTGCGTCGAGGGCCAGCGCCTGCCCGGAGGCCACCGCGTTGACCACCGTCAGGGAGGCGAGCAGCCCGATGGTCATTACCCCGGCCACGCGGGAAATTCGGGGGTTCTTCAGCCAGGCGGCGGGCACCAGGTAGCCCAGCAGTTTCCACGCATAGGCAAGCACGCAGGTGAGCAGCAGCCATAGCCAGAGCGTCATGCGCCCTCCCCCGCGGCCGCCCCGGCGCCGTGCCCGCGCCCGTGTTCACGCCCGGGGTAGGGGTCGACGTCGGGCTCCAGGCCCTCGTCACGCGGGCCGGAACTGAACCAGCCGAACACGGCGGCCACCAGCGCGGCCACCAGGATGGGCACCCCGGCGGGAACCATCGGGACGGCCAGCACCGTGGCAAGCGCGCAGACGAAGGCGATCGCCACGGGTTCGCGGCCCTTCAGCCGCGGCCAGAGCAGCCCCAGGAAGGCGGCCACCGCGGCGCCGTCGAGCCCCCACTGCTTGGGGTCCCCCAGCGCGCTGCCGGCGAGCGCGCCCACGGCGGTGAAGATGTTCCACAGCACGAACACCCCCACGCCGGCGGTCCAAAACCCCCGGCGCTGCTCGTCCGGATCCGTCTGACCGGTGCTGGTGGCCGTGGATTCGTCGATGGTGACCTGCGCCGCGGCGAAGCGCCGCCAGCCCTTGGGCTGCAGCAAGGCGTTCAACTGCATGCCGTAAATCCCGTTGCGCATGCCCAGCAGGGTGGCCGCGCCCATGGCGGCCAGTCCCGAGCCGCCGCCGGCCACCACGCCGATGAAGGCGAACTGCGAGCCGCCGCTAAACAGCAGCAGGCTCAGCGCCATGGTCTGCCAGAAGTCCAGCCCGGAGGCGACGGAAAGGGCGCCGAAGGAGATGCCGTAGAGCCCGGTGGCGACGCTGATGGACAGCCCGATCCGGACCGCCGGGGTGAGGGCGGTCCTCACCGGTGTGTCTGCCGGGGCGCCCTCGCCAGGCTCCAGGACCAGGCGATCAGCGGCGCCTGCAGCGGTAGCCGGATGCCGTGGATTTTGCGGGCGCGCGGGGACCCCTCCGGTCCGAAGGCCGTTCGGAGCGCGTCAACGTGGGCGGTCAGGAACGCGGTGAACAGGGCGGTGACGCAGCCGGCGCTGATTCGGCGGGTCCGGGGCAGAAGGAGGCCTGCGGCCGCGGCGCCCTCGAGCAGTCCCGTGGCGGCAACCCATTCGTCCCGGGAGAGGACCGCCAGCGGGCCGTTGCGGTGCTCGCCGGAGTCGTCCCGGCAGAGGTAAGACGGGACCAGCGGGGCGAAGAAGCCGGGATCCCGGAAGTGCTTTGCGGCGCTGGCCAGCAACAGTCCGCTCAGGGCGGTGGCGGACAGGGTTCGGGTTGCCCCGGGGGACCAGCGAAAAGGCATGCATCCATGCAACCACAACCGCGGCGGCGCCAACGAAAACGGGTCCCGCCGACTGCGTCGCGCCCGCGCCAGAGCATGGCCACGGCACGGGAGCCGGACACGCGAAACGGGACCTTCCGCAGGGGATCCGGGAGCTTCCTCCGGGAGTACCGTGGTTGCTATGGGCAACGTCGTGGAAATGGCGGGTGTGGTCAAGCGTTTTGGAACCGTGACGGCGCTGGACGGTCTGGACTTCACCGTGGCCGCCGGGGAGGTGCACGGGTTCCTGGGGCCGAACGGCTCGGGCAAGTCGACCACGCTGCGGCTCCTGCTGGGGCTGCTGCGGTCCGACGCCGGAACGGCGCGGGTGCTGGGCCTGGACCCGTGGAAGGACGTGGCGTCCCTGCACCGACGGCTGGCCTACGTCCCCGGTGACGTCTCGCTGTGGCCGAACCTCACCGGCGGCGAGGTGATCGAGCTGCTGGGCCGGCTGCAGGGCGGCCAGGACCGGGCGGAGCGGGACCGGCTCCTGCAATTATTCGAGCTGGACCCCACCAAGAAGACCCGCGCCTACTCCAAGGGCAACCGGCAGAAGGTGGCGCTGGTGGCGGCCCTGGCCACGGACGCCGAGCTGTTTTTGCTGGACGAGCCCACCAGCGGCCTGGATCCGCTGATGGAGGAGGCGTTCCGCGGTTGCGTCCGTGCGCTCCGGGACCAGGGCCGGACGGTGCTGTTGAGCAGCCACATCCTGAGCGAGGCGGAGGCGCTCTCGGACCGGGTCAGCATCATCCGCGCCGGCCGGGTGGTGGAGACCGGTCCGCTGGAGAAGCTCCGGCACCTGACCCGGACGGCCGTCACCGCCGACGTCGCGGCCGTCCCGCCGGGACTGGACCGCCTGCCCGGGGTCCACGACGTCACCGTGGTCAACCACCGGGTCAGCGCGCAGGTGGATCCGCCCGGACTGGCACCCTTCCTGCAGGCCCTGACCGCCGCGGGCCTGAAGTCCCTGACCAGCCAGCCGCCGACGCTGGAGGACCTGTTCCTGCGCCATTACGGTGCGGGGACCTTCGGCCGGGGGTCCGGCGATGCCTGAGACCCTGGCGGGGACCGGCACGCTGCTGCGGCTGGGATTGCGGCGGGACCGCTGGCTGCTGCCCGGCTGGGTACTGGGCTTCGCCGTCGTCGCCTATTCCACGGCCCGGGCCGGCGCCGAGCTCTACCCGGACGTGCGCAGCCGCGTCGAGGCGGCGGACGCGCTCAACGCCACCGCCTCGATGGTGGCGATGTTCGGCCGGATCTACGACCCGGCGTCCCTCGGCGCGCTCTCCCTCATCAAGTACACGGCTTTCATGACGGCCATCCTGGCGGTCCTGATGGCCGTGCTGGTCATCCGCCACACGCGGGCCGACGAGGAGAGCGGACGGCTGGAATTGCTCGGGGGCGGACGGCTGGGCCGTGACGCCCCGCTGGCCGCCGCGCTCATCATTGCCCTCACAGGCAGCCTGGGCGTGGGGTTGCTGACCGCCGCGGGGCTGGCCGCAGGCGGGCTGCCCGCTGAGGGGTCGCTGGCGTTCGGGCTGGGCTGGGCCGCCACCGGGCTCGCGTTCAGCGCCGTGGCCGGGGTTGCCGCCCAGCTGACGGCCGGCGCCCGGGCCGCCAACGGATTCAGCGTGGGCGTGATCGCGGTGACCTACGGACTGCGCGCGGTGGGCGACCTGGCCGAACCCGGACCCTCGTTCCTGTCGTGGCTCTCCCCCATCGGCTGGAACCAGCAAATCCGGGCCTTCGCCGGTGATCACTGGTGGGTCCTGGTGCTGCCGGTCCTGCTCAGTGCCGTCCTCATTCCGGCGGCCTTCGCGTTGCGGGCCCGGCGGGACCTGGGCGCCGGGTTGCGGGCCGAACGCCCCGGGCCGGCCGTGGGGTCAGTGTCCGGGGTGTGGACGCTGGCCGTGCGGCTGCAGTACAAGGTGTGGCTGGCGTGGGCGATCGCGTTCGTGGTGTTCGGGGTGGTGGTGGGATCGCTGATCGGGAACGTCGCGGAGATGCTGAGTTCGGCCAACGCCCAGGACCTGATCCGGCTGTTGGGCGGGGCGGCCGCGCTGCGCGACGCCTTCCTTGCCGCGGAGATCAGCATCATGGGCCTGCTGGCGGCGGCGTATGCGGTCTCCGCGGCGAACCATCTGCGGGCCGAGGAGTCCGCGGGCCATGCGGAGGCGTTGCTGGCGACGACGGCGACTCGGGCCCGCTGGGCGTCCAGCCACTTCGGCTTCGCTCTGGCCGGGTCCGCCGTGCTGATGGTGCTGGCCGGGGTCTCGATCGGCATCGGGGCGGCGCTGACGGTGCAGGACCCGGCGCTGGTGGGCCGGTCCACGGTGGCGGCCCTGGCCCAGATCCCGGCCGCCTGGGTGCTGGCCGGGCTGGCGCTGGCGGTGTTCGGCTGGCTGCCGCGGCTGGCCGCCGGGGTGTGGGTGCTGCTGCTGGCATTCGTGGCCTTGGGCGAGTTCGGTGTGCTCTGGAACGCCCCGGGCTGGCTGATGGATGCCTCCCCGTTCCGGCATTCGCCGCTGCTGCCGGTGACCGCCGACGCCGTGCCCGCAATGGCGTGGCTGACCGCCGTCGCCGTGGCCCTGGCGGTGCTGGGGTACGCGGGCTGGCGGCGGCGGGACTTGGCGGCGTAGCCGATGCCGAAGCTCGCCTGGGGTTGCGGGCCAGGCCTTAGTTCTGTCCAGGTCCTCTGTCTGCACCAGCGTCGGCCCCGGCCGCACGGCGGGCGCGCCGGGCCCAGCGGGAACCGGCCCCCTCGGCGGCGGCCTCGTCGCCCGGGTTGATCAGGGAACAGCGGCCCAACGACAGGCAGCCGCAGCCGATGCAACTGTCCAGGGACTCCCCCAGAACCTCCAGTTCGCGGATCCGCTCCGCCACCAGCCCCGCCCAGTCCCGGCTGATGGCGGTCCAGTCCGCCTGGTTCGGGGCCCGGTCCGCGGGCAGGCCGTCGAGGGCGGCTTTGATCTGCTCCAGGCTCAGCCCCACCCGCTGGCCGGCCGCCACCACGGCCAGACGGCGCAGGGTGGTCCGCCTGTAGCGGCGCTGGTTGCCGCTGGTGCGTTGGGACTGCACCAGGCCGCGGTCCTCATAGTAGCGCAGGGCCGGCACGGTGATCCCGGCGCGGGACGCGACCTCACCGACGGAGAGCAGGGAATCAGGGGCGGAAGGCACCCGTGCAGTCTGGCACGCGCCCGGCTTGACCTCAAGTTCACTTGAGGTTGTTCACTGGAGCTGACAGAACCGCTACGAACGAAAGCAGCACCATGAGGACCTCCCGCAAGACCGCACGCCAGGCCACCGTCACCCCCGAGGGGGACCAGGCCCTCCCGGGAAAAACCCTGCGCCAGCGCCGGCCGTGGGAGAACCGCTCGGTGGACGCCGCCCTGTCCTCTCTGTCCCAGTTCCGCTAGGGGCGGTGGAACGGGGACCGGCCGCTACAGGCTGACGGAGATCCGCTCCAGGACCTCGGCCGGGCGGTTGGTGGTGATCTCCTGGATCCCAACCTCCCGGCAGAGGTCCACATCCTCGGGGGCATCAACGGTCCATACCCGGAAACGGCGGCCGGACTCGAGCCAGCGGCGGACCGTGTCCGGGAATTCGCGGACGTAGTCGATGCCGGGCCCGGCCAGGCCCACGGCGCCCTGGTCCAGCAGTTCCTCGCCCTCGAGCTGGGCGGCCTTCATGACGTTGGCCATCGCGTTGCCGGTGATGGAGCCGACGCTGAACCTCTCCCGCACTTCGTCGACGTCGACGTCGTCCACCAGTTGGCAGATGGCCTCGGCGGGGACGGTCTGCAGCAGGTGCCGGACGGAATCCGGGTTGAAGCTCATGAATGAGACGCGGATGTTCTCCAGCATGCCGGTGGCCGGGTCCCAGCCCTCGGCGGTGAGGACCTCCAGCACCCGGTCCTCGAGCTTGAGCTGGTAGGGGCTGGGGTGCTTGAACTCGATGGCCAGCCCGATCTCGCGGCCGGCGGTGCGCAGGATGTCGAGCAGTTCGGGCAGGGTCAGAAACTGCTCGGACTTCGCCCCATACGCCTCGGGGATCCGGGCGCCCTTCCAGGAGCTGAAGTCGAGCTCGCGGAGTTCGTCCAGGGTGCGTTCGGCCACCGGGCCCGTGCCGTTGGAGGTGCGGTCCAGGGTAGCGTCGTGCAGCAGCACGGCGTGCTGGTCGCGGGTCAGGTGGACGTCGCACTCGACGCCGTCGGCGCCGTCGGCGATCGCCTGCAGGTAGGCGGCGCGGGTGTGCTCCGCGAAGGCCCCGCTGGCTCCCCGGTGGGCGTAGACGAGCGGGCGGGCGGCAGCGGACTCCTCAATGGTCATGCGAACACGTTAGCGGACCCGGGGTCCGGGGCCCGGCTAGGCTGGGCACATGCAGGTGAACTCTGAGCGACCATCCCGTGCGGGCGCCATAACGGCGGGCGCGAACCACCGGCTCTCCCCTGCCGATGCCGCGAAGGCAGCCGCGCTGCGGAAGATGAAAATGCTGGCGGGCTCGCTCCTGATCGGGATGGCGGTGGTGTTCGTCGTCGCGTTCGCCCTGCAGAAGCAATACCCGGCGCTGGAGTACGTCCGAGCCGCGGCGGAGGGCGGCATGGTGGGTGCGCTGGCGGACTGGTTCGCCGTGACCGCGCTGTTCAAGTACCCGCTGGGCCTGAAGATCCCGCACACCGCCATCATTCCCCGGCGCAAGGACCAGATCGGGGCGTCGCTGGGCGAGTTCGTGGAGACCAACTTCCTCTCCGAACAGGTGGTCAAGGAGAAACTGGCCAGCGTCGACGTCGCCCGCAAGGTGGGCGGCTGGCTCTCCGGCCCCGGCGGCGCCGAGCGGGTGGCGAAGGAGGGCGCCGCGGTGATCCGGGGCGCGTTCACGGTGTTGAACGACGACGACGTCCAGGCCGTCATCGAGGGCATGGTGCGCCGGCATCTGCTGACCCCGCCGTGGGGGCCGCCGGTGGGCCGTCTCGCGGAGCGCATCTTCGAGGACGGGCACCACCACGCGCTGGTGGACCTCTTGGTGGATCGCACGGTGGACTGGGTCCGGGACAACCACGAGACCGTCAACCGGGTGGTCACGGACCGCTCCCCCACCTGGGTGCCCAGTTTCGTGGACGGCCTGGTGGGCGACAAGGTGTATGTGGAGATCCTGAAGTTCACCCGCGCGGTGCAGGCCGACCCGCAGCACCAGGTCCGGCGCTCCATCGACACTTACTTGAAGTCGCTGGCGCATGACCTGCAGCACGACCCGGTGATGATTGCCCGGGCCGAGGGCGTCAAGGCCCAGGTCCTGGGCGACCCGGAGGTCCGCGAGCTCGCCTCCCGCACCTGGGGCACGGTGAAGGCGGCGCTGCTGACCGCCGTCGACGATCCGCACAGCGAGCTGACCATCCGGTTCAAGGCGGCCGTCCACGACTTCGGCACCCGCCTCACGGTGGACCCCGAACTCGCCGGGAAGGTCAACGCCTGGGTGGGCGACGCCGCCGGGTACCTGGTGAACAACTACCGTTCCGACATTGCCGGCGTCATCACGGACACCGTGGCGCGCTGGGACGCGGAGGAAACCTCGGAGAAGATCGAGCTCCAGGTCGGCAAGGACCTGCAGTTCATCCGCATCAACGGCACCGTGGTGGGGGCGCTGGCCGGGCTGGCGATCTTTACGGTGGCGAGTTTGGTGTTTGGGTAGGAACGGGGCCGAACGGGCGCACGGGACCCTCACCAGGCGGGGCAGTCGGCCCGTTTAGACTGCTTCTGTGAAGCGAACGTCCGACGCCGGTTCCGAGGGAACACCTTCCGGCCTGCACCGCAACAACGATCCCAACCAGCGGCCCAGCAATAGAAGCCTCCGGTTCTGGGCGGCATTCTGGACGGTTTTTTGGGGCCTTCTGGTCGGCGTCGGGGCTGCGGTTGCGTACGTGTTCCTCACCGACCGCCACCCAGTCGGCATTCTGTCGATTCTGTTTTTCCTGCTCGGATGCGGCCTCGGAGTGGGCCTGTATCTGCCCGCCCACTTCAGCAGCGCCCGTACGAAACGCGAGATGTTTGTCCGTGTCGGCGGCGATCCCACGGGAATCACGCCCTGGATGTTCGGCGCAATGGGAGGCAGCATCACTGAAGACGGCGAGTGGGAGTGGTACACCCCCTCGGGGTCAAGCGGAGAATCCGCTGTTTAGATCCCGCGGGCCGGCTTCTTAATCGTCTTCGCAGCTGCCAAGCGAGTGCTGAGCTCGGGGTGCAGCGGAACGCTCCATGCAGATGAGCCGGGGTCTGACTTCCCAGGACGGGACGGGGACGAATCCGCGCCTCCGGTAGAGCCGGATGGCGTCCTCCCGCCAGTCCCACACCGTGAGCCGGACGGGATCGTGCCCGGCCCCGTCGGCGAACTCCAGCGCGGCGTCGAGTAATGCCGCACCGACCCCCAGGCCGCGGGCTGCCGGATTAACCCAGATCCGTTTGATCTCCCAGGCCGTTCCGGCGCGGTGAACCGTGATGACGCCTGCCGGTCCGGTCCCCGCGTCCGCCAGGAGGACCTCCGCGCCGGCATAGGCTCCCGCCGGGTCATCCACCTCACGGCGGTACCGCTCCGGAAGTACCCCGGAAAACGGCGCTCCGCCGAGCTGGGCTGCCTTTTCCCGCTCGGTCTGCAACAGGTAGGCGGCCACCAGCCCGCCAACAGCGGCGGCATCGGCACAGGTCAGGTCGGCGGTCCGGACCGGGGTCGTGCCCGAGGCGACACAGTCCACGGCGTACTTATGCGAAGGATTCCAGCTCGACGCCGGCCTGCTCCAGCGCGGAGCGGACGGCGGCGGCCACAGCCACCGAGCCGGGGGTGTCGCCGTGCAGGCAGAGTGAGTGCGGCGTGCGTTTCACTACGGTCCCGTCGATCGCTTCGACCTCGCCCTTGAGCGCCAGCCGCACCGCCCGCCGGACGATCTCGTCCGGATCCTCGATGAAGGCGTCGTTCTCCAGATGCGGTACCAGGGTGCCGTCCGGACGGTAGGCGCGGTCGGCGAAGGCCTCGTGGAAGACCGGGCTGCCGGCCTCGGCGGCGAGCCGCAGCAGGGCGGACCCCTCCAGCCCCAGGACCGGCAGGCCCGGATCGTAGGCCTGGACGGCGGCGACGACGGCGGAGGCCTGCTCCTCGTCGTGGACCGTGCGGTCGTACAGCGCGCCGTGGACCTTGACGTAGTCCACGGAGGCACCCACGGCGTGCGCGACGCCGTCGAGCGCCCCGAGCTGGAACAGCACCGAGCCGAACAGGTCATCGAAGCTGATGTCCATGGCGCGCAGGCCGAAGCCGCCCAGGTCCGGGTAACCCAGGTGGGCGCCGACGCGGACGTCGAGTTCGTAGGCCGCGCGGCAGGTGTCCAGCATGGTCACCGGGTCACCGGCGTGCTGCCCGCAGGCGACGCTGGCGCTGGTGACCAGGGGGAACATCGCGGCGTCATCGCCCATGGTCCAGGAGCCGAACGACTCCCCGAGGTCAGCGTTCAGATCCACCGTGCGCCCCTTTCAGCCCGGTTCCGGCGTCGCCCGTGTTGAGGTCGCCCGTGTTCAGGTCCGCAGAGTGCAGGTCGCCGGGAATGGTGATCGGCATGGGGCCGAAGGCCTCCTTGGCGTTCTCGATCACGGCGCGGCCCATCATGCGGTTGCCGACGCCACCCACCACGGCGCCGACGCCGAACGGCAGCGCCCGCCCGAGGAATGCGGTGCCCTGCCGCTTGAGCAGGTTACGCAGGAAGGCCCGCTGGATCTGCTCGCGGACCGAACCGAAGCCGGCCAGCGGGGCGCGCCGGGCGAACAGGGAACCCCACGCCTGGGTGGGGCCCTTGCCTTGGCCCGCGGCCTGGCCGCTGAGGGAGCTGAGCAGCGTGGTGCCCTCCTCGCCGAGCATGATCGCCATGACCAGGGTGCTGGCGCGCTCCGGGTCCTCCAGCCGCACGCCGTGCAGCTCGGCCAGGGACGTGGCGAACAGGGCGGTGGCCTCCAGGAAGCCGGCGGTCGCGGCGGCGGAGAGCCCCAGCGCGGCCACGGTTCCGACGCCGGGGACGACGGCCGAGCCGCCCACCAGGGCACCTCCCCCGGTGACGGCCATGAGGTAGTTGCGTTCCAGGATCGCGGCGAGCTGCGCGGCACTGGCGTTCGGGTGCTTCTTCTGCAGCCGCCGCAGGTTCGCCAGGACCAGCGGCCGCTGGATCTCCACGGCCCGCAGGAGCACGTTGTGCACGCCGGGTTTGGGCTTGCCCTCGGCGTCGAACATCGCGCTGTGGGCGGCTTGCTGGGCAATCTTCATCGCCGGGTTGCTGCGCTTGGCCATCATCGCCTCTCATAAACCATAAGGGTGCTGAACGTCGTCCTAGGTTAAAGACTAGGCCACGCCCGCATCGGGCACGGCGACGGCCGCGGACGGAGGCACTTGCCCCGTCCGCGGCCGTGAGTGGCCGGTCGCGCCGAAGCTTTTCGCACGGCGGCCGGCGGCGCCGTCGGCGTTTAGCGCGGGGTGCGGATGAGCTTCTTGTTGACGAACTCGTCCATGCCGAAGCGGCCCAGCTCGCGGCCGACGCCGGAACGCTTCACGCCGCCGAAGGGCATGTCAGCCTGGGTCTGGGCCACCGAGTTGATGAACACCATGCCGGTGTCCAGCTGGTCGGCGACGTCCTGGGCCTTCGCAGGGTCGGCGCTGAACACCGATCCGCCGAGGCCGTAGGGCGAGCCGTTGGCCAGGTCGATCGCTTCCTCCACGCTGGCCACCTTGTAGATGACGGCGGCGGGGCCGAACAGCTCCTCGGAGAACGCGCGCATCTCCGGGGTGACGTCGGTCAGGACGGTGGGCTCCACGAAGGCGCCGGGGCCGTCCACCTTGTGGCCGCCGGTGCGCAGGGTGGCTCCCTTGTCCACGGCGTCCTGGATCTGCTCGACCAGGCCGTCCGCGGCGCTCTGGGAGGACAGCGGACCGAACCGGGTGTCTTCCTGCTGGGGATCGCCGGGCTTGATCCGGGCCATCCGCTCGGTGAACTTCTCCACGAACGGCTCGTAGAGGTCTTCGAGGACGATGAACCGCTTGGACGCGGTGCAGGCCTGGCCGGCGTTGCCCATGCGGCCCCCGACGGCGGCCTTGACGGTGGCGTCCAGGTCATCGGAGTCGAGCACGATGAACGGGTCACTGCCGCCGAGCTCGAGGACGTACTTCTTGAGGTTCCGCCCGGCGACCTCGGCCACGGCCGCGCCGGCCCGCTCACTGCCGGTCAGGGAAACGCCCTGGACGCGCGAGTCCGCGATGATCTCGGCCACCTGGTCGTTGTCAAGGAAGAGGTTGGTATAGGCGCCCTTCGGCAGGCCGGCGTCGTGGAAGATCGTTTCGATCGCGAGGGCCGACTGCGGGCAGCTGCCGGCGTGCTTGAGCAGGATGGTGTTACCCAGGACCAGGTTGGGCGCGGCGAAGCGGGCCACCTGGTAGTAGGGGTAGTTCCACGGCATGATGCCCAGCAGCGGGCCGATCGGGGTGGAGCGCACGAGCGCGTCGCCGCCACCCTTGACCTCCAGCGGTTCGTCCTTGAGGAATTCGGGGCCCTCAGAGGCGTAGTAGTCGTAAATCGAGGCGACCAGCTTGACCTCGCCGCGGGCCTCGACCACGGGCTTGCCCATTTCCTTGGCGATCAGGCGCGCCAGCTCGTCCTGGCGTTCCCGGTACAGCTCGGCGACCCGGGCGATGACCTTGGTGCGCTCTTCCACGGGCGCCTTGCGCCATTCGAGGAACGCCTGCTGCGCGCCGGCGAGCGCCGTCTCGACCTCTTCCTTGGTTGCGAGCGGAAATTCCTTTTCCGTCTCTCCGGTCGCGGGGTTCACTGTCTTGTAGGCAGTCATTGGTCCACCATCTCCGTTTCTGGCTGGGTTGAGCCGGTGTGGGCGTGGGCCGTGAACGACGCCGGCACGGCGTCACTCCGCGGCCCCCGCCCGGGTGAAGACTGGCCGCAGCAGGTGCGCGGCCCATCCTTTAGGCGGCAACCGCGCGGTCTCCGGCTGTATTCCAACCGTGATCTCCTGCACGCCGGCGGCGGGTCCGCCGTTGGCGCCGGCGTCGCCGCCGGACGCGCCGCCGTCGTCGCAAATACCCCATCGCTCCGGCCCGCACAAGGCGGTGACGCATTTCGAAATGCAGTGCTGCCGCCGCGAGCATCCGGTCGTAACGTTGAAGAAATTAAGGACTTCGATTTCCACATCGCGCCACGAAGGGCTATAGGACCGTGTCACTCGAATCACTCCCCGTTCTGGACTACTCCCGGCTGAACGCCGGGCCGGAGGAAGCCTCCCGATTCCGGGACGAACTCCGCGACGCCATGCACAACGTCGGGTTCCTCTACCTTTCCGGCCACGGCATCCCGCAGGATTTGGTGGACGCCATGCTCGAGACCTCCCGCCGGTTCTTTGACCTGCCGGAGGCGCAGAAGCTCGCCGTGGAGAACATCCACAGCCCGCAGTTCCGCGGCTACACCCGGATGGGCGCCGAGCTCACAGACCGGGCCGTCGACTGGCGCGAGCAGATCGATATCGGCGTCGAGCGGGCCGCGGTGGAGCCGGGCGACGGCGTCGCCGACTACTGGCGGCTGGAGGGCCCGAACCTGTGGCCGTCGGAGCTGCCCGGGATGCGCGACGTCGTCGCCGCCTGGACGGACCGGCTGAGCACCATCTCGCTGAACCTGCTCCGTGCACTGGCCGTGTCCCTGGGCGCACCCGAGGACAGCTTCGACGACGCCTTCGGTGACCGCGCATTCCCGATGCTGAAGATCGTCCGCTACCCTGGCGAATCCGGCGACGAACCCAAACAGGGCGTCGGCTCGCACCGCGACGGCGGCGTCCTCACCCTCCTGCTGGTGGAACCGGACAAGGGCGGCCTGCAGGTGGAATACCAGGGCCGGTGGATCGACGCGCCGCAGGTGCCCGGGACGTTCGTGGTGAACATCGGCGAGATGCTGGAGCTGGCCACCAACGGCTACCTCAAGGCCACGCTGCACCGGGTCATTTCCCCGGCCAGGGGCACGGACCGGATCTCGCTGCCGTTCTTCTACAACCCCGCGCTGGATGCCACCATGCCGCAGCTGGCCATGAACGCGGAGTTCCAGGCCAAGGCCCGCGGCCTGTCCGTGGACCCGACCGACAGCCCCATCCTGGAGACCTACGGCGATAACGCGCTGCGCTACCGGCTGCGGGCGCACCCGAACGTCGCGGCCATCCACCACGCCGACCTGCAGGGGTAGGTTCCGCGGGTCCGCTTCCGCCGCCTAGACCGAACCCTCGGGGCGCACACTGTCGACTCCGCGCGTGCCGCCGTCGTCCGCCGTTTCGTGCAGGCCTCAGCGCGACGGCAGTCGGTAGACCGAGACGTGGCTCCGGGAGTCCGCCGTGAAGTCGCTCCGGTCCCAGTCCGCCCAGCGGGATTCCAGTTCGAAGCCGGCCAACCGGGCCATCAGGTCCAGCTCCGCCGGCCAGATGTACCGGTGCGGCGTGCGGCCCATCCGAGCCTCGCGGCCGCCGGAAACGTCCGGATCGAACCGCACATGGTGCGAGACCACCAGCTGTTGGAGCACGTCATAGGTGTCCACCAGCAGGTAGCCGGGCTCGCTGACCTCCACGGTCGCCCCGCGGCCGGGCGGCAGCGAGCGCAGCTGCGGCACCCAGAGTTCGACGACGAAGCATCCGCCGGGGGCCAAATGCCGGGCGGCGTTCCGGAAGCACCGGACCTGCTCCTCCTGCGTCAGGAGGTTGGAGATCGTGTTGAAGACCAGGAGGGCCAGGGCGAAGCCCTCCCCCGCCGAGGCCTCCACCATGTCACCCCGCACCACGGGAATCTCCTGCGGGCCGGCCTTCTCCCGCAGCCTGGCGATCATGGCGTCGGAGAGCTCGATGCCGGTCACCGGGACGCCGGCCGCGGCCAGCGGAAGGGCCACCCGGCCGGTTCCGATGGCGAACTCGACCGCCCGTCCCCCGGCTGCGAGCTCCGCAAGGACCGCGACGGTCGGTTCGAGCACCTCCGGGGCGAACATCCCCTCGCCGGGTGTGTCATAGCGGGAGGCGGCGTCGGCGTCCCAGAGCTGCTGCTGGTTGATCATCCCGCCACTATTGCACCCGGAACCCCGGTCCGAAAGGAGAGTGGGCGTTCCCGGACCGCCCTTCAGCGCCCGCCGTTTCGACGGTTCCCTGCCGGATAGACGCTCAGAAGCGTCGAATCCGCGGGGAACCGTCGAAACGGGAACGAAGAGCGGGCGCGAGCGGGCAGATGCGAAGAGTGGGCGCGAAGAGGAGCCAGCCCCCGCTCCCCTACCCCGCCGCGTGGATTACCGGGATGGACGCCGTCGCCGGGCCGGGAAAGACCGTCGGCTCGGGGCTCTCCACCGGCTGCACGGCGAAGGACACGGCGTCGGCCCCGACGGTGCGGTGTTCACCGCGCACGTGGACCTCCAGCGGGCCGCCATCGACCATGGCCAGCCGCAGTTCCCGGTGGTCCAGCTGCACGTGCAGCAGGCCGCCGCGGAGCTTCAGGTGGAAGTCCAGCGAATCCCACTCGGCGGGCAGCCGCGGATCGAAGTACGGCACCTCGCCCTGGTCCCGGAGGCCGGCGAAACCGCTGACCAGCGAGCTCCACACGCCGCCGGTCGAGGCGATGTGGACGCCGTCGATGGTGTTGCCGTGGGTGTCGTCCAGGTCGATGTAAACAGCGTGAAGGAAGTGGTCCAGCGCGGCCTTGCCGTAGCCCACCTCGGCCGCCATGATTCCCTGCACGCAGGCGGACAGGGTGGAGTCCCCGGTGGTGATCGGGTCGTAGAAGTCGAACGCCCGGCGCTTCTCCTCGGCGCTGAAGTCCTGCCACTGCAGGAACATCGCCAGCACCGTGTCCGCCTGCTTGAGCACCTGGTGCCGGTAGATCACCAGCGGGTGGAAGTTCAGCAGCAGCGGGTACTTCGAGCGCGGGGTGTTCCAGTCCCACGGCTCCAGGGTCATGAAGTCGTTGTCCTGGGAGTAGACCTGCAGGTCGCCGTCGTAGGGCAGGTGCATCCGGTTGGCGGCCTGCTCCCACAGTTCGCGCTCGGCGTCGTCGATGCCCGGGTGGTCCAGCGCCGCGGCGGCACGCAGGTTAAAGCGCGCCATGACGTTGGTGTAGAGGTTGTCGTTGACGACGGCGGTGTACTCGTCCGGGCCGGTCACGCCGTGGATGTGGAACAGTCCGTCCTTGCCGAAGAAGCCCAACGAGGCCCACATCCGCGCGGTCTCGATCAGCAGCTCGGAGCCCTGGGTTTCGCGGAAGGCCGCGTCCCCGCTGGCCCAGATGTAGCGGTTGGTGGCGAAGGCGATCGCGGCGGCGATGTGGAACTGCGCGGTGCCGGCGGCGTAGTAGGCGCTGGCCTCCAGGCCGTTGATGGTCCGCCAGGGGAAGAGCGCGCCGTCCACACTGAGTTCCTTGGCCCGGACCCGGGCCTCGGGCAGCAGTTCGTGCCGGAATTCCAGGACCTGCCGGGCGTTGTGCGGGTTCGTGTAGGTCAGGTACGGCAGGAGGTAGACCTCCTGGTCCCAGAAGTAGTGCCCGTCGTAACCGGAGCCGGAGACGCCCTTGGCGGGGATGCCGGCGACGTCGGCGCAGGCCGTGGCCTGGGCCAGCTGGAAGAGGTTCCAGCGGATAGCCTGCTGCAGCTCGGACCGGCCGCCCACCACGATGTCGCTGGTGGTCCAGTACTCGCGGTAGTGCGCCTCGCTCTGGGCGAAGATGTCCGCCACCGGCAACAGCTCGCGCTCGGCGGTCTCCGCCGGGTCCTCCTCCACGCCGCGGGCCACGGCGTAGCTGACGCTCTTCTCCAGCCGGAACGGCTGGTCCGGGCTGACGGCCAGGACGTAACGGACGCTGCTGTCGTCCTGGTCCACCTGGGTGTCGAAGGGCTGGACGTTGGCGGAGGTCCAGTGGTCCACGGCCATGCCCAGCCGCTGCCGGGACTCCGAGGCCTCCCAGGAGAGGCGCAGCGAGCCGTCGCCTCCGTCCAGCCGGAGCGGCAGCAGCACGCGTCCGGCGTGCCGGCCGGCGCGGCGCGGGTCGTGGGCGGAGTGGTCCTCCACCGGCTGGTCCTGGCGGTTGACGACGGCGGAGGTCACGTCCGCGGAGATCTCGCGGTCGGCGGAGACCTCCAGCGAGATACCGAGGGTGCCGCGGGCCTGATAGCCCACGGCGCGGCGTTCGGTGGTGGTCACCGTGGACCCGGACCGGCACTGCCAGACGATCCGGCACTCGTAAATGCCGGTGGCAAAGTCCACGCTGCGCCGGTAGTCCAGGACCGTGGACTCCTCCAGGCTGAGCATCTCGCCGTCGATCACCACCGCGAAGTTGTTGGCATCGGGGATGTAGAGGATCCGCTGGCCGGTGCGGGCGGAGCCATAGGCGTTCTCCGCGTGCTTGATGTCCCAGATTTCGTGGAAGCCGTTGATGAAGCTGCCGGGCAGTTCGGCGTCGGCGGCGGCCCAGTGCGCGCCGCGGATACCGAGGTGGCCGTTGCCGAGGCTGAACAGGGTCTCCAGGGTGCCGGCGTTGCCGGGGACGTGGGCGGTCTCCACGAGTTGCCAGGGGTCGTTGGGGAACCTGGCGCGGTCCGAGGTGATGAGAGCCATGGTGGGGGTCCTTCTGGGGCGGAGGGTCTGGTGCGGGTGGGGTGGGTGGCGGCTGCGGGCTAGAGCAGCTCGGCGAGGTCGCTGACCACGAGGGTGGCGCCGGCGTCGAGCAGGGTCTGTCGGCCCGCTCCCCGGTCCACGCCGATGACCGAGTGGAAGCTCCCCGCGCTTCCAGCCTGGACACCGGAGACGGCATCTTCGACAACAATGCATTCCTCGCTCGGCAGCTCCAGGAGCCGGGCCGCGTACTGGTACGTGGCCGGGCTGGGCTTGCCGGGCAGGCCTTCGGAGAGGGCGACGACGCCGTCGACCACCACCGGGAAGTAGTCCGAGAGTCCCGCGGCCTTCAGCACCGGGACCGCGTTGCGGGAGGAGGAGACGACGGCGAGCTTGAGTCCGCGCTGGAGGGCGGCCTCAATGAAGCGCACCGAGCCCTCGTAGGGCTGCACGCCGCCGGCGGCGACAATGTCGTTAAACACCTTGTTCTTGCGGTTACCCAGGCCGTGCACGGTGTCGTGGGCCGGGTCGTCGTCGGCCGGCCCCTCGGGCAGCACGATGTCGCGGGAGGCCAGGAAGTCGCGGACGCCGTCGAAGCGGGGCTTGCCGTCGATGTGGTCGAAGTAGTCGCTCTCCCGGTAGGCCTGCGCCCCGGGGACGTCCTTGAGGTACCCGTTGAAGAGTTCCTGCCAGGCGCGCTCGTGGACCACCGCGGTGGGTGTCAGCACGCCGTCGAGGTCGAAAAGGACGGCGGAGGCGCCTGCGAAGGCGTCGGTCGGCAGGGCCTCGGGGGAAGTGGCAGTCATGGCTTCGGGTGTCCTTTCAGACGGATGTAAAGATTCGGGGGTGGAGCCGGGGTCCGCTGTCCGGCCGCGGGGCCAGGAGTGTGGTCAGCGTCGTCGGCGGGTACTGCGCCGCTCCACCAGCTTGGTCTCGAGCAGGTGGACGGTGCGGGCCGGCGGTTCCGGCCGGAGCAGGCGCTCCACCAGCAGGTTCGCGGCGAAGGCGCCCTGGTCCGCGACCGGCTGGGCCACGGTGGTCAGGCCCAGGAACCAGCTCATTTGATGGTCGTCGATCCCGATGATCGAGACGTTTTTCGGCGCCGACATGCCCAGGTCGCGCAGGGCCATCAGCGCACCGAAGGCCGTTTCGTCGCAGCCGGCGAACACGGCGGAGGGGAGCCTGCGGTTCTCGACCAGTTCGGTCATGGCCCGGCGGCCGCCCTCGATGCTGGAGCCGGCATCCAGGACCAGGTCCGGGTCCAGCGTCAGGTCGTGCTCCGCGAGCGCCCGTTCGAAGCCGCGGCGCCGGGCGTCCGCGGTGACCACGGTGCTCGACGGCGGCTCCGTGCCGGCCAGCATTGCCAGGTCCCAGTGGCCCAGGTCCAGGAGGTGGCCGGTGGCCTTCCGAGCCGCTTCCTCGTCGTCGATCCCGACGTTGTCCCACGGCACGGACTGCATGCCCACGCTGGCGACGGCGAGGCCGCAGTCCTCCAGGGCCGCGACCTCGGCGGCGTCCAGCGCCACGTTCAGCAGCAGGACCCCGTCCACGCGCTGGGCCAGTCCGGCCAGGTCACTGAACAGCTTGCGCTGCACGCTGGGCCGGCTCCGGAGGCTGATCAGCACCGTGTCGTAGCCGCTGTCGGCGAAGACCTCCTCCGCGGCCTCGACGGCCTGGGCGAAGAACCACGCGGTGGCGGTGGGAACGATGATGGCGACGGCGCCGGTGGAGCCTCCGGCCAGGCGGGAGGCTGCGCTGGATGCGCGGTAGCCCAGCTTGCCGGCCGCGTCCGCGACCTTGGCCTGCGCCTTTTCGGACACATTGGGGAGGTTGCGGAGTGCACGGGAGACGGTGCAGATCGAGAGCCCGGAGAGGGCTGCCACGTCCTGGATGGTCACGCGCGGTGCCTTAGCCATGCGACACGGGCCTAGACCTTTCTCCCCAGCAAGTAGTGGGCCGATCAAATTGGCCAAATTAGAGTGTAAACGCTTATAAAAACAGGGCGCAAGTACCCGGATTCGGGCCATCGAATGGATTATCCGCCGGGCCCGGGCTCCGTCAACGCAGGACGTAGTGCCGCAGGAACGCCCCGACGTCCACCAGCTCGGCCGCCGAGATCGAATGCCCCATCCCGGGGTAGCTGCGGGCCGTGAGCTGGGTGTGCTCTTCCAGCCATTCGGCTGTGTGTTCGGTGGCGGCGTCGTTGATGACGGCGTCGTCCTTGTCCCGGCCCCAGAAGAACGGCGGGCGGGCGTCGAACGATTCACTCATGGCCAGCAGTTCGTTCTCCAGCACGAACCCGGAGAGCCCGACGGCGGCGCGGAAGCCTTCGGGTCGCAGGCGCAGCAGGGTGCTGGCCATGGCCATGCCCTGGGAGTAGCCAAGGAGAGTGACGCTGCTGTGCCGGTCCTTGACCGAGTCGATCCAGGCGAAGACCCTGTTGGCGGCGGAAATCACGTCCGCGAAGTCGTGGGTGAGGAAGTAGTCCAGCAGGAACCAGCCGTAGTCGTCGCCGATCACCTTCGGGCCGCGCAGCGCGGCGCAGGTGAACTCGGGCGGCAGGCTGCCGAAAAGGTTCGACATCCGGGTTTCGTCCGTGCCGTAACCGTGCAGCATCACCAGCAGCGGGGTGCCCTCCCGCTCCGCCTCCGGCCTGGACCAGGCAACCGTCTCCATCCCGCCAGCCTAGCGAGAACCCGGGCCGCGCCGTCGAACCGGGCCTGCCGCGCCGGTTCCGGACATCCGCTGCGCTTCCGGACCGGCGCACCCCGGGTCCGGGCCGCGCCGGTCCGGAAGGGGCGCGGAAACCCGGAAGTGACGCGAAAAACCGCCCTCACCTGCGGTTTTTCCGTCAAACCGGGGCCGAAATCGTTGTAGCCGGGGGTGCCGGGCTGTAGCGTGACAATGGACAGCATGCTTAGCGTTGGCCGCGGCCCTTCAGGCGGCGGCCCTGGTCGCGACCCGGACTCTTCGATACCGACTGCACCACAGGACTTCACCAGACTCAGCCAGTGACACCGTCCATCCGGACCCCTAAGGAGCAAGAAATGAGAATCGGATCCTCCATCTTCCTGATCGCCCTCGGTGCCATCCTGGCCTGGGCCATCACCCCCGGACTGATCCCCAACGTGGACCAGACCATGATCGGGTACATCCTGATGATCGTCGGCGTGATCGGCCTGATCGCCTCGCTGATCCTGGCCTCCCCCGGCCGCAGCCGCACCCGCCGCGTCAGCGAGACCCGCTCGGTGGTTGACCCCAACACCGGCGAGACCATTACCCGCAACGAGAGCCGCGACGCCGGCATCTAGCCCGAGGCCCGCCGTCCCGGCGGACTGAGGACCCGCAAAACACCGCCCGGATGCCGGGCCGGACCCCACAGGTCCGGCCCGGCATCCGGCATTTAAGCAGCATCCGCCCCACCCCTCCGGGCCCCGCCACCGAAACCTCCACACCAACGTTCTTTGTTCTTGTGGTTTTTCGTTGACAAAGCCACATGATCAAAGATAAAGTCAATCAATTCCACTTTGATGTGACAGCGGTCACCGAAGTCGGGACCAGCAGGATCCGCAGCCACGTCAACGCCGCAATGGAGGGCAAGTGTTCGCCGAGGAACGCCAGCAACTGATCGTTGAGCTCGTGGCCGCCAGCGGCCGGGCCAGCGTGACGGACCTCGCCGAGCGCTTCAGCATCACCACCGAAACCGTGCGCCGCGACCTGGCCGCCCTCGAGGCCGCCGGCAGCGTCCGCCGGGTCCACGGCGGCGCCGTCTCCCCCGAACGGATCAGCACCACCGAGGAGAGCATCCTCGAACGCACGGTCCAGCGACCCTCGGAGAAGACCCGGATCGCCTCGGCGGCCCTGGCCCTGATCCCCGAGGACCGTTCCGGCAGCATCCTGATCGACGCCGGCTCCACCACCGAGGCCCTAGCCGGCATGCTGGCCGCCCGCTCGGCGGCAGGCACCACCGGAACCGGCGCCGGCAGCAACGGTGCCGACGCCGAACTCGTCGTCATCACCCACGCCCTGCCGATCGCGGCCAGGCTCTCCGGCGAGACCGGCATCGCCCTGCACCTGCTCGGCGGCAAGGTCCGCGGCCTGACCCAGGCCGCCGTCGGCCAGTCCACCGTGGAGGCCGCCGGCCGGATCCGGCCGGACATCGCCTTCATCGGCACCAACGGCATCTCCGCGGCCTTCGGGCTGAGTACTCCCGATCCTGAAGAAGCAGCCGTCAAGGCCGCCTTCGTCCGCTCGGCACGCCGGATCGTGGTGCTGGCCGACTCCTCCAAGCTGGACGCGGAAACGCTGGTCCAGTTCGCCTCCCTGAAAGATCTGGACACCGTGATCACCAACTCGAACCCCAGTCCGGCCCTCGCGGCCGCACTCTCGGATGCCGGAGTGGAGGTGGTGGTCGCATGATCGTCACCCTCACCGCCAACCCCAGCCTGGACCGCACCGTCGCCCTCCCGGGTCCCCTGCAGCGCGGCGAAGTCCAGCGCGCCCTCTCCGTCCGGCAGGAATCCGGCGGCAAGGGCGTCAACGTCTCCCGGGCCCTCGTGGCCTCCGGGTTGAAGACCCTCGCCGTGCTCCCGGGCGCGGAGGCCGACCCGGTCCTGGCCGGGCTCCGGGACACCGAGGTACCCTTCGCCGCCCTGCCGATCGGGGAACCGCTGCGCAGCAACGTGGCCCTCACCGAACCCGGCGGCGTCACCACCAAGATCAACGAACCCGGCCCGGTTCTGAGCGCCGAACAGCAGGAGGCCCTGATCGGGCTGCTGCTGGACTCCGCCCGCGGCGCCAGCTGGGTGGTCCTGGCCGGCTCACTCCCGCCCGGAGTCCCGGCCGATTTCTACGCCACCGTCACCCGGCGGCTGCGCTCCACCCACGACGGCTCCGAGGCACCCCTCATCGCCGTCGACTCCTCCGGCGAACCCCTCGCCGCAGCGGTCTCCGGCGACCCCCTCGGCATGCCGGACCTGCTCAAGCCCAACGCCGAGGAACTGGCGGAACTGGCTGCAGCGGCCGGCTTCGCCACTGACAAGTCCGCCGAGGAGCTCGAGGCCGATCCGGAGGCAGCCGCCACGGCCGCCGCCGCCGTCGTCCGCTCCGGGGTGGGTGCCGTACTCGCCACACTCGGTTCCAAGGGTGCGGTCCTTGTGACGGCCGACGGCGCGTGGCTCGCCACGCACCCGCCGGTCACCGCGGTCAGCACGGTGGGCGCCGGCGATTCGTCGCTGGCCGGCTACCTGCTCGCCGCAAGCCAGGGCGCCGCCCCGGCTGATTGCCTTCGTCAGGCGGTGGCCCACGGTGCCGCCGCCGCCTCCCTGCCCGGCTCCCGAGTCCCGGCAGTGCACCAAACCACCCCCGATGCCGTAACCATCACGGCCCTGACAAAGGATTGACAGTGACCCAGCTCATCACTCCCGAACTGGTCGAGCTCGACCAGAATCTCGGCACTTCACCCGAGGACGTGATCCGGCACCTGGCAGGCAAGGTTGCAGCCAACGGACGCGCCACCGAGGTCGAGGGCCTCTTCGCCGACGCCTTCGCCCGTGAGTCCAAGACCGCCACCGGCGTGCCCGGCGGCATCGCCATCCCGCACTGCCGCTCGACGGCGGTCACGGAGGCCACGCTGGCCATGGCCCGCCTCTCCAACCCGGTCAACTTCGGCGCCAAGGACGGCCCCGCGGACCTGATCTTCTTCATCGCCGCCCCGGAAGGCGCCGACCAGGAGCACCTGAAGCTGCTCTCCAAGCTCGCCCGGTCCCTGATCAAAAAGGACTTCACCGCCGCCCTCCGCGCCGCGTCCAGCCAGGCCGAGGTCGTGGAACTGGTCGAGGGTGCCCTGGCCGACAAGCCCGCCGCCCACGCGGCAACTCCCGCCGAACCGGCAGCCGCAGCCACCGGCGCCGCTGCCGCTGGCACCGCCGGTACTGCGCGTGCCAAGCGCCTCGTCGCCGTCACCGCCTGCCCCACCGGCATCGCCCACACCTATATGGCCGCCGACTCCCTCGTCGCCGCGGCCAAGGAGGTCGGCGTCGACCTGCAGGTCGAGACGCAGGGTTCCTCGGGCGCCAAGGCCCTCGACCCGGCCGTGATCGCCGCTGCCGACGCCGTGATCTTCGCGGTCGACGTCGACGTCCGCGGCAAGGAGCGCTTCGCCGGCAAGCCCGTCATCAACGCCCCGGTCAAGCGCGGCATCGACGAGCCGGACAAGATGGTCCAGGAGGCCCTCGCCGCCGCGGACAACCCCAACGCCCGCCGCGTCCCGCACTTCGGTGCGGAGGAACAGGCCGAGCACGAGGCCGAGGAGCGCGGCGAGCACGTCGGCCAGAAACTGAAGAAGGCCCTGCTCACCGGCGTCAGCTACATGATCCCGTTCGTCGCCGGCGGCGGCCTGCTGATCGCCCTGGGCTTCCTCATGGGCGGCTACCTGATCACGAAGTTCGCGGACAACATCGTCCTGCAGAACTCCCTCTTCAACCTGCCCACCCAGTACCCGGACAACGCCTGGGGCCCGCTGGGCGCCTACCTCGGTGCCGTCCTGTTCAAGATCGGCGCCCTCTCGCTGGGCTTCCTGGTCCCGGCGCTGGCCGGTTACATCGCCTACGCGATCGCCGACCGTCCGGGCATCGCCCCCGGCTTCGTCGCGGGCGCCGTCGCAGGCTTCATGGGTGCCGGCTTCCTCGGCGGCATCGTCGGCGGCCTGCTGGCCGGCTACATCGCCCTCGTCATCGGCCGCCTGCAGGTGGCCCGCTGGCTGCGCGGCCTGATGCCCGTGGTGATCATCCCGCTGGTTGCCTCGCTGGTGGCCTCCGGCCTGATGTTCGTCATCCTCGGCGGCCCGATCGTGGCCATCACCAACGGCCTGAACTCCTGGCTCTCCGGACTGACCGGCGCCGGCGCGATCGCCCTCGGCGTGATCCTCGGCCTGATGATGTGCTTCGACCTCGGCGGCCCGGTCAACAAGGTTGCCTACTCGTTCGCCGTCGCCGGCCTCGGCGCCGCCTCGATCGACAACCAGGCCCCGTGGCAGATCATGGCCGCCGTGATGGCCTCCGGCATGGTTCCGCCGCTGGCCATGGCCCTGGCCTCGACCGTCCTGAACAAGAAGCTCTTCAGCCTGGCCGAGCAGGAAAACGGCAAGGCCGCCTGGCTGCTGGGTGCCTCGTTCATCTCCGAAGGCGCCATCCCGTTCGCCGCGGCCGACCCGCTGCGCGTCATCCCCGCCAGCATGCTCGGCGGGGCGGTGACCGGCGCCATCTCGATGGCGGCCGGCGTCGGATCCAAGGCCCCGCACGGCGGACTCTTCGTCTTCTTCGCCATCGACAACTTCCTGATGTTCGTCGTTGCGATCGCCGTCGGCACCGTGGTTACCGCCCTGTCGGTGATCGCGCTGAAGCGCTGGGCAGTCAAGAAGACCGTTGATACGGTGGAACCGGTCCCCGTCACCGTCTGAGCCGGTTCACCACAGACCATTCCACGCTGAAAATCTAGGAGCAACAATGACCGAACGTAACGCCACCATCGCCAGCCGCGTGGGCCTGCACGCCCGCCCGGCCGCCATCTTCGCCGAGGCCGCGGGCGAGTTCGATCTGGAGATCACCATCGCCCGGCTCGGCGAACCCGCGGACGAGGCCATGGACGCCGCCAGCATCCTCTCGCTGATGAGCCTGGGCGCCTCGCACGGCGAGGTTGTGGTGTTGCGTGCCGAAGGCGACGGCGCCGACGCCGCCCTCGACCGCCTGGTCCAGATCCTCGAAACGGACCACGACGCCGAGTAGTCACCGACGCCGGAAGGCCGCCGCCTCCTCCCCTTGCGGGACGGAGCGGCGGCCTTCCGCTTTTATGCCCGGGCTTCCTTGGGATGCAAGGCGGCGGAGCTAGGCTGGGGCCATGACTTCGGGGGAATCTCATCCGGCCGGCTCGCGCTTTCGCTGGCAATTACTCCTAGTGCCGCTCCTTGGGATGGCAGCCATCGCCGCCGGGATTGCCGCACTCCAAGCACCACGCCGGAGTGCAGGCTGGTTTGCCTATGCTCCGCTGGCCGACCAGGCATTCTTCTCGGGCGACTTCATCCTGATGGACGACCAGGCCCGTGCGGGTTACCTGCTGGTCGGGGCGGGACTACTCACACTGGCTTTCTGGCTCGGCTTCCGGCTGGGACGACGCCGCGCAGGTCACCACGGTCCTCGGATGTAACGGGTCCCACGGACGATTGGTCAGCATGCTGACGAAATGCTTGTGTTCGCTATCGCCCGTGGTTAGCGTGGGCAGAAAGGGCGCAGGAGGCCGGCCGGCTCCGGCGCCGCACGGATTCAGGACGGTTCAGGACCGATCAGGAGGAGTAGGCATGCCGACCAAGAAGGGCGCACCGCAGGGCTCCGAGAGCCCAAGCATCAAGGACCCCGAGATGTATGAGGCGCTCCTCGAGGACGGCGCCTCCAAGCAGAAGGCGGCACGGATCTCCAACGCCGCGGCCAAGCGCGGGCGTTCCAACGTGGGCAGCAAGGGCGGCCATTCGGGCGACTATGAGGACTGGACGGTCCCGGAACTGAAGAAGCGCGCCAAGGAAATCGGCCTGACCGGTTACTCGAGCAAGAAGAAGAGCGAGCTCATCTCCGCTCTGCGGAACTCCTAGGCGGTGTCGGCGCTGCCCCCGGCGGCCTCCCCCGGCTTAGGCGCCCTTCCGCGCCGCCGTCTTCGCGGTCCCGGACTTGGCGGCGCTGGTCTTAGCGGCGGCAGTCTTGGTGGCGGCCGTCTTGGTACTGGCAGTTCTGGTCGCGGCAGACTTGGTCCCGGCGGACGTGCCGGCGGCCGACTTCGCGGTGCCCGTCTTCGCGGCCGCGGGTTTGGCTGCGCTGGTCTTGGCGGTGCTGGTCTTGGCGGTGCCAGATTTAGCGGTACCGGTCTTGGCGGTGCCCGCCTTGGCGGCGGCAGTCTTTGTCGTGCCCGACGTGGCCGCACCCCTTGCGGACCCGCCGGACGAGCCCTCGGAGGCTTCGCCGTCGGACCCGCCGCCGCGCTTGCGTTCGATGCTCCGCTTCAGGGCGTCCATCAGGTCGATCACCTCGCCGGTGCCCGCCTCCGCCGCCGGAGCGCCGAAGGTCTCCTCCGTGTCCAGCGAGTCGCCCTGCTCGATCTTGGCGTCGATCAGCTGCCGCAGCTGGAGCTGGTAGTCATCGGTGAACTGCGCCGGATCGAAGTCGGCCGCCATCGAATCGACCAGGGCAGCGGACATCTCCCGCTCCTGGGCGGAGATCCGGACGGTGGTCTCCAGGGCCGGGAAGTTGGCCTCGCGTACTTCGTCGGCCCAGAGCAGGCTCTGCAGGACCAGCACGTCGCCGCGGATCCGCAGGGCGCCCAGACGGGTCTTCTCCCGCAGCGCAAACTGGACCACCGCCACCCGGTCCGTGTCCTCGAGCGCCCGGCGCAGCAGCATGTATGCCTTCGGCGACTTGGCGTCAGGCTCCAGGTAATAGCTCTTCTCGAACATCATCGGGTCCAGCTGGTCGGCGGGGACGAACTGCACCACCTCGATCTCGTGGCTGTTCTCCGCCGGAATGGACTTCAGTTCCTCGCGGCTGAGTATCACCGTCCGGCCGTCGTCCTCGTACGCCTTGTCGATGTCCTCGTAGTCGATGACCTTGCTGCACACCTCGCAGCGGCGCTGGTAGCGGATCCTCCCGCCGTCGGCGTTGTGCACCTGGTGCAGGCTGATGTCGTGATCCTCGGTGGCGCTGTAGACCTTGACGGGGACGTTGACCAGGCCGAACGCTATCGCGCCTTTCCAGATGGCTCTCATGGCTCAAGTGAACACCAGACCGGCACGGAGGTGAAGCCCCGTGGCTGAGGGCAAGGAACGGGTCCGGGTGGACGGACGGGAGCTCACGCTGACCAACCTGGACAAGGTGATGTACCCGGAGACCGGCACCACCAAGGCCGACGTGCTGGCGTACTACGCCGCCGTCGCACCCGTCCTGATCCCGGCCGCCGCGGACCGCCCGGCCACCCGCAAACGCTGGGTGCACGGCGTCGGCACCGCGGACGCGCCCGGCGAGATGTTCTTCCAGAAGAACCTGGACCATTCCACCCCCGGCTGGGTGCCGCGGGCGTCCATCACCCACAAGGACCGCACCGTCCAGTACCCCCTGGTCAACGATCCGGCCACCCTCACGTGGCTGGCCCAAATCGCCGCCTTGGAGATCCACGTGCCGCAGTGGCGGGTGGATTCCGACGGCGATCCGCTGCCCCCGGACCGCCTGGTCCTCGACCTGGACCCGGGAGAGGGCGCGGGCCTGGCCGAATGCGTGGAGGTGGCCACCCTGGCCCGGGCCATCCTCCGGGACGTGGGCCTGGACCCCGTGCCCGTGACCAGCGGCAGCAAGGGCATCCACCTCTATGCCGCCCTGGACGGCACGCAGAGCTCGGACCAGATCGCCGACTTCGCCCACGAACTGGCCCGGGCGCTCGAGGCGGACCACCCGGACCTGGCCGTGAGCGACATGAAGAAGACCCTCCGCGCCGGCAGGGTCCTGGTCGACTGGAGCCAGAACAACGCGGCCAAGACCACGATCGTCCCGTACTCGCTGCGCGGCCGGCTCCGGCCCACCGTCGCCGCCCCCCGCACCTGGCGGGAGCTCGCGGCCCCGACGCTGCACCAGCTGGACTACCGCGAGGTGATGAAGCGGGTGGCCGCCGGCAAGGACCCCTTCGCCGTCATTTCCGGAAGGCACGACGGCGGTGCCTCTGCCGCTGCCCCGGGCGACGGCGGGGACACCGACCCCCGCCTGGAGAAGTACCGCACCAAGCGCGACGCCGCCGCCACCCCGGAACCGTTTACCGCCGAGCGGCACCGCAACCGCGCCGCGGAGGAGACCCTCCGGGAGAGCTTCGTCATCCAGGAACACCACGCCAGCCGGCTGCACTACGACTTCCGGCTGGAGCGCGACGGCGTGCTGGTCTCCTGGGCGCTGCCCAAGGGGGTGCCCGTGGCCAAGGCCAAGAACCACCTGGCGGTGCAGACCGAGGACCACCCGATGGATTACGCGGACTTCGAGGGGACCATCCCCAAGGGCCAGTACGGCGCCGGAACCGTCAGCATCTGGGACCGCGGAACGTACGAGTGCGAGAAGTGGATCGCCGGCAAGGAGGTCATCGCCACGCTCACCGGGCAGGACGGCGGCGGGCTGGGTGGGGCCCGGCGCTTCGCCCTCATCCACACCGGCCAAGCCAAGGACCAGTGGCTGATCCACCTGATGGACGAGGCCAAGGAACACCACGAGGATTCGAATGACGGCGACGGCGGCGCGGCGGGAAACGACGGGCCGGGCCAAGACGGCGGCACGGTCGAGGCCGCCGCCCCGGACCCGGCCCAGCTCTCCCCCATGCTGGCCAGCCCGGGAACGCGCGCGGACCTGACCGACAATGACTGGCAGTTCGAACTGAAGTGGGACGGCGTCCGGGCCCTGGTGCTCGGCGACGCGCAGCGGATCCGCCTGATCAGCCGCAACGGGATCGACATGTCCGCCAGCTACCCCGAGCTGACGGACCGGTCCTGCTGGCCGCCGCAGGACTTCGCCGCCGACGGCGAGATCATCGCCGTCGGCCCGTCCGGGCGGCCCGACTTCGGGCTGCTGCAGGGCCGGATGAAGCTGACCAAGGCCGGCGACGTGGCCAGGGCGCGGGCCGCCACCCCGGTGCGTCTGATGCTGTTCGACCTGCTCACCGACGGCGGCGAGGACCTGCGCCGCCGACCCCTGACATCCCGGCGGAAACGGCTGGATGCCTTCTTCGCGGCCGTATCCCGGGGCGATTGCCCGGTGCAGCTCTCCGAGGTGATCGACGCCGACGTCGGGCATCTGCTCGAGAGCGCGCAGGAACTGGGCCTCGAGGGCATCATGGCCAAGCGCACGGGCGGCCGCTACGTCGGCCAGCGCAGCCGGTCCTGGCTGAAGCTGAAATTCGAGCGGACCCAGGAGGTGGTGGTGGGCGGCTGGCGGCCGGGCAACGGCGGCCGGAGCGACACCGTCGGGTCCCTCCTGGTGGGCATCCCCGACGGTTCGGGACTCCGCTACGTCGGCCGCGTGGGAAGCGGCTTCAGCACCCGCGAGCTCGCCGAGATGCGCCGGACCCTTGACGCGATCCCGCGCAAGACGCCACCCTTCGACGAGGTGCCCGCCGCGGACGCCGCCGACGCGCACTGGGTCTCGGCCAAGCTCGTGGGTGAGGTGACGTTCGGCGAGTGGACGGGCACCGGGAAGCTCCGCCACCCCGTCTGGCGCGGCTGGCGGCTGGACAAAAACCCGGCCGACGTCGTCGTCGAATCCGGCTGACGGGGCCTGAAGCTTTCCAAACCTGCGGCTTTCCAAACCTGCGGCATTCCGAACCTGAGCTTTTCCAACGATGAGCCATTCCAGCAATGAAGGGACCGGACCATGAGCGAGACCAGGCACGACGACCACCAGGAAGCCTCGGAACCCGGTGAGCCCGGAGCCCGGATCACCGCCGGCGCGGCGGGGATCGCGGCATGGCAGGAGGAACTGTACAAAGACCTGCACCGGCACCCCGAACTGGGCCATCAGGAGACCCGGACGGCATCCCTGGCGGCCGGCCTGCTGCGGGACTTCGGCTACGAGGTGCACGAGAACATCGGCTCCACCGGGGTCGTCGGCATCCTGAGCAACGGCGACGGGCCCACCGTGCTGATGCGCGCCGACATGGACGCGCTCCCCATGGCCGAAGACACAGGGCTGCCCTATGCCAGCACGGACACCGCCGCGGACGGCCACGGCGGCACCGTACCGGTGGCCCACGCCTGCGGCCACGACGTGCACGTCGCCTGCCTGCTCGGCGCCGCCCGCCTTATGGCGGAAGGCAAAGCCTCCTGGGCCGGCACCTACATCGCCCTGTTCCAGCCCGCGGAAGAGGTGGCGGATGGGGCGCGGCGGATGGTCGACGCCGGCCTGGCGGACCTGATTCCACGGCCGGACGTGGCGCTGGCCCAACATGTCCTGGCGTTCCCCGCCGGCCAGGTGCGGACCCGGCCGGGCGCGGTCCTCTCCAGCGCGGACAGCGTCAAGATCACGCTCCACGGGCGGGGCGGCCACGGTTCCATGCCCCAGCTCGCCGTGGACCCGGTGGTGCTGGCGGCATCGATTGCCCTACGGCTGCAGACGGTCGTTTCCCGCGAGGTGGCACCCGGAGAGTTCGCCGTCCTGACCATCGGCCGTCTCAGCGCGGGAGCCAAGAGCAACATCATCTCCGACCGGGCAGAGCTGGAACTGAACATCCGCACCTTCAGCCCGGCCACCCGGGAGCAGATCATCGCCGCGGTCCGGCGGATCGTGACCGGCGAGTGCCTGGCCGCCGGGTCCCCGAAGGAGCCGGAGTTCGAGTTCTACGACCACTATCCGCTCACCAATAACGGCGGCGGGGCCACGGCTCGGGTCGACGCCGCCTTCCGCCGGCACTTCGGCGCGCAGGCGTCCGGCCTGGACCGGCAATCCGCCAGCGAGGACTTCAGCGAGATACCCGACGCCCTGGGCACGCCCTACACCTACTGGGGCCTGGGCGGCAGCGACCCGGAAGCGTACGCGGCGGCGGAGTTTGCCGGGACGGTCACGCAGGACATCCCGGCCAACCACTCCCCGCACTTTGCGCCGGTCATTGACCCCACCCTGCGGACCGGAACGACGGCCGCCGTCGTTGCCGCGATGGCCTGGCTCGCCACGGATTAGGGACGGGCCAGCGGCGGCCGCAACCCGTCCTAGTCGTGGTGCGGGATCTGCGGCCGGCTTTGGCGGTGCATGGCGGCGTCGGCCACCTGCTGGCCCTGCTGTGAGTGGACGGAGTCGCGGTCCCTGGGGTGGTGGTGCTTGCCGCTGCCGTCCGGCCACGGGTGGCCGTCCGCCGGCGACGGCGGGGCGGGCCGCTTGATCTCCGGGCCGGGGACCTTGTCCATGGACTGGGTGAGGTGTTGGGCGACCTCCGGCTCAAGCTGCTCTTTCGAGTGATGATCCGCCATGACTCTTCCTTTCCGCGATGAAATGAAGCGTCCCACCATGGTAGGTCTGCCGCCGTCGCCATGTCTCTAGGCTGGGGGCATGGAATACCACCTGCGGCAGGCCACGCCCGCCGACGCCGAAGCCCTGGTCGAGATGCACACGCTGGCCCATGAGGAGTGCTACTCCCACGTCCTCCCGGCGGAGTTCTTCGCAGCCCGCCGCGCCTCCTTGCCGGAGCGGACGGAAAGCCGGCGGCCCTCCCTGGTGGGCCCGTCCGCGCCGGTGATCGCCCTCGACGACGGCGGCCGGATCGTCGGGTTCGCCCACGGCGGCCCCGGACGGGACGAGGACCGGCCGGACCAACGGGAGCTCTACGCGATATACACGCTGCGGGCCGCCTACGGTTCCGGGCTGGGCGCGGCCCTGCTGCACGCCGCCGTCGGCCCCGGCCCGGCCTACCTGTGGGTCCTCGAAGACAACCCCCGGGCGCGGGCCTTCTACGCCCGGCACGGCTTCACGCCGGACGGCACCCGGAAACTGCTCCCCAAGGACTGGTTCGAGCTCCCCGAAATCAGGCTGGAACGGCGGTAAAAGGCCCGAAATCCGGGGCTTCGGGGCGGTCGCGGCCCAATTGTTACCAAACTAATAAGCTCACTGCTTACTTCCCAGTGATGACGCGGAATATGCAGTCACGGCTTCGCGCCCGCCCCGGGCGTCCGGCGGCCGAAAAGGGGCATCCTACGGCACAAAAATCGGAATGACTACGGAAATCCCGTAAAATTGAGAGCCTGCCCAGAGCGGGGCAGCTAGAAGTCGCAAGCAAATGACCTCCACAGGAGCCTCCCAAATGCCCACAGACCGAAGCACGACCGACTCTTCCGCAGGCGTAGCCAACGCCACCGGAACCAACCCTGGCGCACCCGTCGCCGCCAAGAAGCCACGCCTCCGCCGCCGCCGGCTCCGCGAGTCCGACGTCAACGTCGTTGACCAGCCGATGCTGAAGAAGGCCCTCGGCGGAACCATCGTCGGCAACACCATGGAATGGTACGACGTCGGCGTGTTCGGCTACCTGATCACCACCATGGGCCCGGTCTTCCT
>NZ_JBFBKP010000014.1:0-69614 GCF_040702285.1 Arthrobacter sp. NPDC080086 | reverse complement strand
CCATGATGCTCATCGCAGTCGGTCCAAGCACCACAATGAACAGAGTGGGCAGAATGAAGAAGATGAGCGGAAAGAGCATCTTGACCGGCATCTTCATGGCGTGTTCCTCGGCGCGCTGGCGCCGCTTCACCCGCATGTCCTTGGCTTGTGCGTGCAGCACGCCGGCAATGGCGATGCCGTAGCTGTCCGCTTGGACGACGGCGCGAACGAAGCTCCGCAGGTCTGGGACGTCGACGCGCTGCGCCATGGCCAGGTACGCCTCCTTCCGGGACCGTCCCACCTGGATGTCCTGCAGCGTCCGAATGAGTTCGTCGGCAAGCGGACCCTTGCCATTCTGGCCAGCGCGCGCCATGGCAGTTTCGAAGCCGAGCCCGGCCTGAACTGAGATCAGCATCTGGTCCAGCGTGTCCGGCAGTTCCAGCTTGATCTGCTCGCGACGTTTCTGGGCATTGTTCCGGATCAAGATGTCGGGGACGAAGTAGGCAAGCGCCGTGACGCCCACCATCAGGAGGACGTTGGTGATGGTGGGGCTTCCGGCCACCAGCATGGTCCCCAGTACTGCTCCCGTTAGTGCCAACAACGGCTTGACCATGATGACGCGGCCCAGGGGCCAGTCCTTCGGCCGCCCTGCACCGGCAAGCTGCTTGTCCAGCCACGCGGCATAGCCCTTGGGGGTGACCCTTCGGCTGAGGGCCGCGAGCTGCCCAGCGGCGGACACCAAAGACCCGGCCGTCTCCGGGCGCCGCCCCAGGTTGGTTTGGATGTTTCGCAGGCCGGCACGGTCGCCGGTAAAGGCGAGCCACGTCATGAGGGACACCGGGGCGATGATGGCCAGGATGGCGGCATAAGCGATGGGATTCATAGTCTTCGTCCTCTCAGAACTTTGGTTTGATGAGGCGGCTGAGCCAGAATCCGCCGGCGGCCAGCAGAACGACGGCGGTGACGATCATCAGGAAGCCGGGAAACGTGGTGAGGAAGACCTTCGAATACAGCGGGTTGAACAGCGTGAGTCCGAAAAACATCACGATCGGCAGAGCCATGAGGACCAACGCCGACATACGTCCTTCCGCGCTGAGAGCCTTCACCTGGCCGCGTAGCTGGGTCCGGTCCCGGATGGTCTCACCCACGTTGTCCAGGACCTGCGCGAGGTCACCGCCTACCTCGCGGTGGATCTCGATGGCCCGGGTGATGGAGGCAAAGTCCTCGTTGGCGGTCCGCCGGGCCACGTCTGCCAGCGATTCCCCGAGGTCCCGACCGATCCGGGTCTCGTTGACCACCCGGCTGAGTTCTTCTTTCATGGGCGACTCGTTTTCCTCCGCGGCGGCGTCCACCGCCCGGAGCAGGCTGTGTCCGGCCCGCAGCCCCCCGGCCAACATTTGCAAGGCGTCCGGTACCTGCTCGGCGAACTTGCGGCGTCGGCGGGAGACCAGGACCTGCAGCAGGAGAAGGAGCCCGACCGGCGCCATCAACAGCAACAGGAAGGCCGGCACCAGCCCGCCCAGCAGGAACCCGATGACCGCGGCGACGAAGGCTGCGGCTCCGACGAACAGGAGGTAGTCACCGGGCTGCTTCTTCAGGCCCGCGCTGTCCAGCCGTTCCCGGCTGAGCAGGCCCGGGCCCCGGCCGCGGAGCTGCTGGTTGAGGGCAGTCACGGCATGGTCGGTCAGCTTCGTCAGGCCGGAGTTGTGGTTGGCCTGCAGCTCCGGACGTCGCCGCGAGAGGGGGACGCTGCGGGAGGCGAAGACGACGACGATCACGATGGCCAGGGCGGCGTAGACCAGGAGCAGGCCGCCGACAAACACCAGGGGAGAGAGTTCCACCGTTACCGCCCCCTCATCGCTGCGGCGCCGAAGACCGCCGGCGAGATCGGAATCCCGAGCTCGGCGAAGCGGTCGGTGAAGCGCGGGCGGACACCGGTGGGGATGGTCCGGCCCAGGAAGCGGCCGTTGCCGTCGACCCCGGCCGCGTAGTCGAACACGAACGCGTCCTGGAGCGTGACGACGTCGCCCTCCATGCCCTGAACCTCGGTGATGTGCGTGACCCGGCGCGAGCCGTCCCGGAGGCGGGTGATGTGCACGATCAGGTTCACCGCGGAGGCAACCTGTTCGCGGATGGCCCGCAGTGGCAGGTCCATCCCGGCCATCAGTACGAGGGTTTCCAACCGCGCGACGGCGTCCCGCGGCGAGTTGGCGTGGACGGTGGAGATGGACCCGTCGTGGCCGGTGTTCATGGCCTGCAGCATGTCCAGGGACTCGCCGCCGCGGACCTCGCCAACCACGATCCGATCCGGCCGCATGCGCAGCGAGTTGCGGACCAGATCGCGGATGGAGATCTCGCCCTTGCCTTCGATGTTGGGCGGACGGCTCTCCAGCCGGACCACGTGATCTTGCTGCAGCTGCAGTTCCACGGCGTCCTCGATGGTGACGATCCGGTCCGTGCTCGGGATGAACGAGGAGAGCACGTTCAGCAGGGTGGTCTTGCCGGTGCCGGTACCGCCGGAGACGATGATGTTCAGCCGCGCCTGCACGCACGCCTGCAGCAACTCGGCCATCTCGGGCGAGAGGCTGCCCATAGTGACCAGGTCGTGCACCGTCAGGGGGTCCCGGCCGAACTTGCGGATGGTCAGGGCGGGACCGTTGACCGCGAGTGGCGGAATGATGGCGTTGACGCGGGACCCGTCGGAGAGCCGGGCATCAACCAGGGGAGAGGACTCATCGATCCGGCGGCCAACGTTGGAGACGATCCTTTCGATCACCCGGCGCAATGCCTCGTCGGAGGTGAATTTGGCATCGGTGAGTTGAAGCCGTCCCTGGCGTTCCACGTAGATCTGGTCGAATCGGTTGACCATCACCTCGGTGACGGTCGGGTCGTCCAGGTACCGCTGGATGGGTCCGTGGCCCAGCACGTCGTCGGTGATGTCCCGGATCAGCCGCTGGCGTTCCGCCGCGGAGAGGGGAATCTGTTCCTCTTCGACGACGGCCTTGAGTTCTTCCTTGACGGACTGGTGCAGCTCGGCCTCGTCCACCGAGGAGTCCGTGATGCGGGAGCCGAGCCGTTCGAAGAGGGACGCGCTGGCCCGTTCCTTGAGGGCGTTGAGTGCCTCGCTGGCCACCGTTGCCGTCTGCTGCAGTTCGGCGGCGGGCTGCGCCTCCGCGGCGGTCTTGGCCTCGAGGATCCGGCCGAGGGTGGCCGGCGCGTTGGGGGCGGCGAAGACGTCGTCGTCGGGCTTGTTTGCTTCGGTGGGCCCGGGGACCCCGCGCAGTTGCTGGTACCGGTCCGCGAGGCTCATTGGACTACCGCCCTTCTGTGGAGTTGCTTGTGGGGCCGGGCGTCCCAGTCCGGCTTGAACCGGTCGACCAGGCGCCGCAGGCCCTTGAGTGCCGCGTCCCGGCTGTTGTCCTGGAGGATGGGGACGCCCTTGTTGGTGGAGAACGGCAGGGTCCGTGAGCGGGGGAGGACGACGTCGACCGGAGCGCCGATGGTGGCCTCGACGTCCTTGAGCGAGAGTCCCGCGCGGCGGTCGGCCATGTTGAGGACGATGTGCCGGTGGGCCGGCACCAGGTTCAACTCGTCGAGGATCTGGAACCCGGTCCGCAGTCCCCGGATGCTGGGGACGTCCATCCCGCAGATCCAGACTGCGTCGGTGGCCTGCTCCAACGTGGCCAGGACGTGCTCGCCCAGGCCCGGTGCGGTGTCGACCACGATGTAGCGGAATTCCTGCCGCAGCTGCTCCAGTAGGTGGCTGACATGGGCCGCGGTGATGCGGTCCATCTCAATCGGCGTCCGAGGGGCGCAGAGCGCGTAGATTCCGGCCGGATGGACCGTGAGGTAGGTCTTGAGGACCATGGAATCCTGGCTGGCCGCTCCCGCCACGGCGTCGGTGATGGTGAACTCAGGCTCGAGCAGCAGTCCGCTGGCCACGTCCCCGAACTGCAGGTCCAGGTCCACCACGACCACGCTCATCGGTGCGCTCTTGCCCAGCCCGACGGCGAGGTTGGTGGCCACCGTCGTCTTGCCGACGCCGCCCTTGGGTGACATCACGGCAATCACGCGGCCGGGGCCGTGGTCTGCGTGCTCAGTGGCCTGCGGACCCAGCCCCCGGCGCCGGCCGGCAGCGGCGAGGCTGGCCCGCTCGAGCATGACGCGGATGGTGTCGGGATCCGCGTCGGGATCCAGGAGATCCCGGACACCGGCACGCATGGCTTGGACCACGGTTTCGTGTTCTGCAGTGCAAGCCAGCACGACGCTGATCTCGGGGTATTGCAAGTCCATGACGGAGGCCAGTTTCAGCGAGTCGGCCACCGGGACGCCCGGTCCCAGGATGAGGACCTCCGGCGGTTCGCCGACCAACTGCTTCAGCATGTCGGCAGGTCCCTCGGGCAGGTAGTCCGCCTTGAAGACGTGTAGCTCGCCGTGCATTCCGTTGACGGCCAGACGGACCAGGCGTTCGAAGTCCGAATTCGGGGTGATGAGGACGAAGCGGCTCATTTGAACAGCCCTGCCGCATCCACCGTGCCGGTTCCGGCGTCCGGGGAATCCGAGGGTTCCTTGGACAGGTAGATCTTGCCGAACTCCGCCGCGAAGACGATCCGCTCAGCGTCAGCGCTGTTCCGCGCTAAGGTGATGAGGTAACCGCCGTCGCCGGAGGACTTCGACGACGTCGTCGAGGAAACCTGGCTTGCGCCGCCGCTATCCGAGGCCGTTCCGGACTGCGTCGCCGCGCCGTCGCTATACTGCGCCGCAGTGACCAGGACCTTGTGGAAGGTTTGCTGCGTGCGGCTGAGCTTGGCGCCGTCGGTGCCCGTGGCCGCCGATTCCAGTGAGAGGAAGACGCCGACCGTGTCGCCAGCCTTCAGAATGCCGCCGGCCACGCGTTCGATGGGTAGTTTGAGCGTGACCTCCTGCAACCCGGTGGGCACCTGGACCCGAGACGGGCCGAGGAACGAGGTTTCGTCGACCATGCGGCTCGAGAGCAACTGCTCACCCGGTTCCAGGGTGACCGCCGTGACCTTCGACCCCAGGGAGGAAAGATCGGTGATGGTGTTGTCCGCCACCGCAAGCTTCGGGACGTCCTTTTTCACCACCATGCCGGCCACCTTGTCCGCCGAGGTTCCGGCGGGAATTGCTTTCTGTACGACATACACGGATTCTGTTTCCGTTCCGGCGACAGCACGTTTATCGGCATTCTGTACATAGGAAACCAATAGGACTGTGCCAATGATGGCAACAAGTAGAGCCGCAATGCCCCCCAGCAGGCGTGTTCTCATTTCAACTCCTTAGAAATACTTATCGTGTGAGCGTTATTTCGACCGTTCCCAGGTCCGTGCCAGTGCCGGGACCAGTTTGGGTCGAATTAATGGTTTCGAATTTCACAAATTGACCGATGACGCAGCGCGCGTTGCCGGTGGTGCCGCCGTTGCCGCCGCCACCGTTTCCGCCGTGACCGTTGCCCCCGCCGTTGCCCCCGCCGGAGTTCACCGTGGTGCAGGCCAGGGAACTGTTCATCCCGGGGTCGGAGGCCGCGTTGCGGAACTCGTAAGGCGAGCCGTTCCCGAACTTCCAGCCCCAGATCTTGAAGGTGGCGTAGCCGATGATGTGGAAGTAACCGTTTTGGCCTTGGTTCGAGGCGTCATCGAAGACAGGGAAGGTGACCTTGACCTCACCACCGCCGGAGATTGTGTTGATCCATCCGGTCAGAACGGCGGCGCACTCCGTCGGCGGGTTGTTGCCGGGATCCGAACCGATCCGGTTACTGCCCGTCTGGGTGGTGGCGACGCAGGGCGAGCTTTGGTCCAGCCAGCCCCACCCGCCCGGGATTTCCGTGCCGGACGGGCCGGTGCAGGTACCGCCCGGCTTGTAGGAGATCTTCTGGACCTGGGCCGTGGCCGCGGCGGTGGATAGGTTGTAGCAGTTGTCCGAGATGGCCAACGGGAAAGCGGAACCCCCGAGGGGCGGCGCCCACGACGCGGTAGCGCCGGCACGGACGGTTGCGGGAGGAGCATTCAGGGCGCTGGCGAATAATTTGGTGAGGAAGCCCGCGCCGTTGGAGCCCAGGGTAGAGGTGACCACCCTGACCTGTCCGGGGACGGACAGGTCAACCGAATCGACGGCGGACGCGCCGTCGTTTGAGTTTGGTCCTGCAAGTTCCCGGGCCCACGTGAGCGCCTGTGACACGGTGCAGGTGCCGGCGGAGTGGCACCGTTGCGCTGCGGCAAGGGCTCCCGCGTCCGCGGCGTTCTGCAGCTGTGCGCGTTCCGCATAGATCTGTCCGGTGTCCACGGCCAGGGACCCTGCACCGATCAGGACAAACATCAGCAGCGCCACCATGACGCCGGCCGCGCCGCGTTCCTTGCCGTCCCGGGCCTGCTTTGGCCGCGCTAGCCGTGGCATCGCATGGCCCCCGTCCCGCGGACCGTCACGGAGCCGCCGAATATCCCGGTGAGGGAGTTCGCGGTGTAGCTGAGCGCCACCTGGGCGTTACCCGTTCCGCCAGTGGGGCAGGCGCCCGTGAAGGTGTAGCTGAAGCCGGCCGGGCTGAGCCCCGGTGCGCCCGCGACGGCGGCGGTCCGGGCGCGGGCCTGATCGTTGTAGATCGCCATGGTCCGTGCGGCCTCGCGGGCCGCCTGGGTAACGGAGATCTGCAGGTTGTAGGTGTAAGAAAACTCGACGATCCCGCCCACCAGGGCCAAAAGGATCGGTGCAACGAGGGCGAACTCGACGGCGGCCGCCCCGCGTTCACGGCCGGCCCGCCTAGGCGGGCGCGGGGGCTGGTTGCTGCGCTTCATAGGATCCCCCCAGGGAATAGATGCAGCGATGGGATGGACTGTGCCGCGCCCGCGTGGCGCGGACGCGGCACAGAGGTTGGTGCTGAGACCTGTTTGAGAGAAGTGGCCGGAAACCTACCGGGCCCATCCGTTGACAGTGGCGGCGAGCCCGTTGAACCAGCCGGAGAGGGCTGTACCGAAGGCCGTAACGGCGAGGATGATGCCGAAGGCGATGAAAGCCACCAGCAGCGAGTATTCAGTCGCCGTGGCACCCTTTTCGGATTCCAGCTTGCCCTTGACGCCGGCGATGAAAGAAAGCATTGAGACCATGAGACCAGTCATTGTATTAATCCTTTTCCAGAGTTTTTTGATATTTATCGAAACTCCGGCAAATCCCCCATTTGCTATTCGGTGGAGCGTCGATGCGACCACCATGGCACGGCAAATATCGGCCCGGCAATGATTTCAACTACTCGACTTCCGCACGTAAAAGAGCGCGTTTACGCAGGTATCCGGAGTGCTGTACTCAGTCCGACACGGCCCCGACGGTAAACTACTTGTTTTGCTAAGTCGGCTTACTTATTGGTGGGTGGGGGAGCCGACGACGGAAGCCTTAGGCGGAGAGCAGGATGACGGCCAGTGCGGCGGTCAGCATGGACGGCCCGAAGGCAACTTCCTTCGGCGTGTTTCCGCGGTTTTTCAGCACCAGCAGAGCGGCGGCGGCGCCGCCGGCCACAAAGCCCAGGGCGCCCCCGTAGAACAGGTGCGGCCAGCCTAGGTATCCCAAGTACAGCCCGAGGGGCGCGGACAGCTTTACGTCGCCCATTCCGATGCCATTGGGACTGATGAGAGCCAAGATGAAGTAGCAAACGAAGAGGATGACGAGGCCGATGATGCCCCGGAGCAGTGCCGGCCACTCCCCGGAGGTCATTGCGGAGCCCGTCAGGAGCACCAGGCCGACACCCAGGAGCGGGCCTACGAGGCGGTTGGGAAGGATATGGAATGAGAGATCAATTCGCGTCAATTCCACCGCGGCAATTGCCAGAAATAGATAGGCGGGTAATTCCGGTGCCGGGCCGAGGCGCCAGGCCAGTGCGCCGCAGAGCAGTCCCGCTGCGGCCGCCGTCGGCCATGCCCGGCGTGGAGACGAAACGGCGAACTGGGGGAGCGCACGGCGGGAGGCGGCCCGGGCTCCGAAGTCGAGAGCGACGCCGGCAATGGCGATCGCCAGGATAAAAAGTGCCGCTCCAGCCGCAGGAAGGTGTTCCGCCCCGGTCACGGTGGGAGCGGTCACGGGGCCTCCAGGGATCAAGTGCGGCGATGATGCCGCCCGGTTCTGCGCCACAGCTGGCCTGCGGGTGGCGGACAGTTCATTTTGACCCATGCCCACGGCTTCCGCTAATCTAGGTAGTCGTTGTGCGTGTCCTATCTCGATGGTGCGTGCCCGCAGAGAATCCGGTTGCAGGATAGCTACTCCGCGTGCACATTCGAGACCACAGGATGACTGGTTACATAGAGCCCTCACCTCTGTTCCGGTAGCGCATAGATAGTAGGTGCACCCCGCGTGACGCCTAAAACAAGAACGCCAGAACAAGAACGAGGCAAACACCGTGCGTACGTACACCCCGAAGCCCGGCGATATCAACCGCCAGTGGCACGTCATTGACGCCACCGACGTTGTCCTTGGTCGTCTTGCCAGCCAGACCGCAATCCTGCTGCGCGGCAAGCACAAGGCCACCTTTGCGTCCCACATGGACATGGGCGACTTCGTCATCATCATCAACGCTGAGAAGGTTGCCCTGACCGGCGCCAAGCTGGAGCAGAAGCGCGCTTACCGCCACTCCGGCTACCCGGGCGGCCTCACCTCCGTCAACTACGCGGAGCTGCTGGAAACCAACCCGGTCCGCGCCGTAGAGAAGGCCATCAAGGGCATGCTCCCGAAGAACTCCCTCGCTGCACAGCAGCTGGGCAAGCTGAAGGTTTACCGCGGTGCAGAGCACCCGCACGCCGCCCAGCAGCCCAAGACTTTCGAAATCACCCAGGTCGCCCAGTAGTCCTGGCCACCAAACAACTTTATTAATACAAGGAGAACCGTGGCTCAGAACGAAGAGACCACCGAAGCCGTCGAGGCTGAGGAAAACCTGACCAGCTACACCTCTGAGAGCGGCGCTGCTGACGCAGCCGCTCCCAAGAAGGAACGCCCGGCCCTGACCGTTGCCGGCGCAGCTGTTGGCCGCCGCAAGGAAGCCGTCGCACGCGTCCGCGTCGTCCCCGGCTCCGGCAAGTGGACCATCAACGGCCGCGAGCTGGCGAACTACTTCCCGAACAAGCTGCACCAGCAGGACGTCAACGAGCCCTTCAAGATCCTCGATCTGGAAGGCGCCTACGACGTCATCGCCCGCATCCACGGCGGTGGCCCCTCCGGCCAGGCCGGTGCACTGCGTCTCGGCATCGCCCGTTCGCTGAACGAGATCGACGTCGAGAACAACCGCGCCACCCTGAAGAAGGCCGGCTACCTCACCCGTGACGCCCGTGTCATCGAGCGTAAGAAGGCCGGTCTCAAGAAGGCCCGTAAGGCTCAGCAGTACTCCAAGCGCTAAACAGCGCCTTCCCGGTGTGTGGCCGCTGGCGCGACCACACACCGGGACCCGCGGCGCTGTCCAGCGCTCGGATCCCCAAGCGCTAAACAGCGCCTGCTTCGGAAGCCCGTCCCGCATGTGCGGGGCGGGCTTTCGTCGTTAACGGGCCGGGGACCCGACGTCGTATCCCGGGCCATCGACTAAACTCGGACACGATGTCTAGATTATTTGGAACAGATGGTGTCCGGGGCCTTGCGAATGGCCTGTTGACCGCGGAGCTGGCGATGCAGCTGGCACAGGCCGCCGCCGTCGTGCTCGGGCACGACCGCAACACGGGCCAGGGGCGGCCGCGCGCCGTCGTGGCCCGCGACCCGAGGGCCAGCGGCGAATTCATCGCCGCCGCCGTGGAGGCGGGGCTCTCCAGCTCCGGCATCGACGTCTACGACGCCGGTGTCCTCCCCACCCCGGCGGCCGCCTACCTTGTGGCGGACCTCAACGCCGACTTCGGCGTGATGATCTCCGCCTCGCACAACCCGGCCCCGGACAACGGCATCAAGTTCTTCGCCCGCGGCGGCCAGAAGCTCCCCGACGAGGTCGAGGACGCGATCGAGGCCAGGCTCGGCGAGGAGCCGCTCCGCCCTGTCGGTGCCGACGTTGGCCGCATCCAGCGCTTCTCCGACGCCGAGGACCGCTACATCGTCCATCTGCTCGGCACGCTTCCGCACCGCCTCGAAGGCCTCAAGGTCGTCGTGGACTGCGCCCACGGAGCAGCTAGCGGCTGTTCGCCCGAGGTGTTCAAGACCGCCGGCGCCGAAGTCATCACCATCGGCGCCGAGCCAGACGGCATCAACATTAACGACGGCGTCGGGTCCACCCACCTCTCCCCGCTTAAGGCGGCAGTCGTGGCGCACGGCGCGGACCTCGGCATCGCGCACGACGGCGACGCGGACCGCTGCCTGGCCGTTGACCATGAGGGCACCGAAGTCGACGGCGACCAGATCATGGCCATCCTCGCCCTGGCCCTCAAGGACGCCGGGAAACTCAAGGACGACGTCCTGGTAGCCACGGTCATGAGCAACCTCGGCCTGAAGCTCGCCCTCCGCGGCGCCGGCATCGAACTAAAGGAAACGGGTGTGGGGGACCGATACGTCCTCGAGGCCATGCGCGACGGCGGCTTCAGCCTGGGCGGCGAACAGTCCGGCCACGTCATTTTCGCCGATCACGCCACCACGGGCGACGGCGTCCTCACCGGCCTCCAGCTTGCCGCGCAGGTGGCCCTGACCGGGCGTCCGCTTAAGGACCTCGCCACGGTCATGACCAAGCTTCCCCAGGTGCTCATCAACGTCCGCGACGTGGACCGCAGCCGGGTCAACGGCGACGCGGCCGTTGCCGCCGCCGTGGAAGCGGCCGAGGCCACGCTCGGCGACACCGGCCGGGTTCTGCTGCGGCCCTCGGGTACCGAGCCGGTGGTTCGCGTCATGGTCGAAGCAGGGGACCACGAAACCGCAGAACGGGTGGCCGGGGAACTGGCCGAGGTAGTCCGGACCGAACTCGCATTGGCGCTGGCCGGCGACTAATCGGCGGTCCGTCCGCGATGGCCCGCGGGCCCGCCTCGATCAGAGGTAGGCCGGTGCGGCTTCCAGGCCGAAGTACTCCTCCAACGTGGGGACACCCCTGGCGGCCATGTCGCCGGCGGCCTCCACTCCGATGTAGCGCAGGTGCCAGGACTCGTAGTAGTAGCCGGTGGTCTCGTGGTACATCCACGGATACCGAACGATGAAGCCAAAACGGTGGGCGTTTGCCTTCGCCCAGACGGCCGCGGGCTGCTCGGCGAAGCAGGGCTGAAAGCTGCAGGCACCCCCGCCGTCGCCGATGTCAAACGACCAGCCCGTCTGGTGCTCGGAGAAGCCCGGCCGCGCGGATGCCGTGTCCGCCTCCGCCTGTCCCCTCGTCGCGACGTAGCCGTTATAGGTCGAGGTCTGGGTGACAAAAGACCGGTACCCGCTGGCCAGGGTCATCACTACGCCGGCCATTGCGGCCGCGGCGAACATCCGCTCTGCTGCCGCCGCCGTCGTGCTGTTCAGGAGGGCGGCCTCGCCGGACACCGCCAACCGGACAGCGGGCTGAACCAGATCCGGCGGGATAAAGGTTGCAGGGGAGAGCGGCCGGTGCTTGTTGACCACCACCCAGGGGCTGGCGGGATCCGTCAGGGAGTGCTGCGGCCCGGGAGCGGAAGCGGCCGGCGACGAGGGTGCCGGGGCGGTCGTCGACGGGGTAGCTGGCTCCGGGCTTTCCGAGGGATTCGCCGACGGAGTCGTTTTAGGGGAGGCGCTGACCGGGGCGGCAGCGGGCGTTGGTGGCACGCCCGTGCCGGACGCCGGCGCGGGTCCGGCGGAGGGCTCGCAGGCTGTCAGGGCGGCGGCGGTTATTGGGACGGCGGCCGCAGCCAGAAGGCTGCCGAAGCGACGTCGGCTCAGAAACCCCCGCCGTCTGTCCTCGCCCGCGTTATAGCCCACCCGTGCTAGACCTTGCGGAGCAGCATGCGGCGGATCGAGTGGTCAGCATCCTTCGTGAGCACCAGCTGGGCGCGTCCCCGGGTGGGGAGCACGTTTTCCACCAGGTTCGGCTCATTGATTCGCTTCCAGATCCCGCGGGCCGTCTCCTCGGCCTCGGCGTCTGAGAGCGTGGCGTACCGGTGGAAGTAGGACTCCGGCTGCGCGAACGCGGTGGTGCGCAGCTTGCGGAACCGGTCCACGTACCACTCCTCGATGTAGGAGGTCTTGGCGTCCACGTAAATCGAGAAGTCGAAGAAGTCGCTCAGCGCCAGGCCCTGCCGGCCGTCATACCGCGGGCGGGCGGGGGCGAGGACGTTGAGGCCCTCCACGATCAGCACATCGGGCCGGCGGACGACGACTTCCTTGCCGGGGACGATGTCGTAGGTGACGTGGGAGTACCACGGGGCCCGGACTTCCTCCGCTCCGCCCTTGACCTCACTGACGAAGCGCAGGAGGGCGCGGCGGTCGTAGGACTCCGGAAACCCCTTGCGGTCCAGCAACTGCCGCCGCTTGAGCTCCGCCAGGGGGTAGAGGAAACCGTCCGTCGTGATGAGTTCCACGTTGGGGGTGCCGGGCCAGCGGCGCAGCATTTCACGCAGTACACGGGCGATGGTGGACTTGCCCACGGCCACCGAACCGGCGACGCCGATCACGAAGGGGGTGCGGCGGGTCGTCTCGCCCAGGAATGTGGTGGTGGCCGCGTGCAGTTGGTTGGCCGCCTCGACGTAGAGGTGGAGTAGCCGGGAGAGCGGGAGGTACACCTCGCGGACCTCCCGCATGTCCAGTGGGTCGCCGAGGCCGCGGAGCCGGAGGACGTCCTCCTCGTTGAGGGGCTGCTCCATTTGGGCAGCGAGCCGGGACCAGGTCTGCCGGTCCAGCTCCACGAACGGGGAGACGCCCTCGCCGTTCGCATCATTGCGTTGCGAAGTCACCCTAGAGATTCTGCCCTCGCGGGCGCCCAGAGCGAAATGCGCGCGCCGTGACGGCTGGCGCTCCGGGCGTAGCGATCCTGAGTGCAGCCTTAAAACCAGATAAGCTGGTGCCCATGTGTGGAATCGTTGGATATGTAGGCCGCCCGAGTGGCCAGGTAAGTACCGAGCACCAGGCCCTGGACGTCGTCCTCGAAGGTCTGCGCCGGCTGGAGTACCGCGGATACGACTCCGCAGGTATCGCCGTGGTCGCCGATGGCGCGATCTCCTCGCGGAAGAAGTCCGGCAAGCTCAGCAACCTCATCGCCGAACTTGAAGCCAACCCGCTGCCGGATGCGACCACCGGCATTGGCCACACCCGGTGGGCCACCCACGGCGGTCCGACCGACCAGAACGCACACCCGCACCTGTCCGACGGCGGCAAGCTGGCGCTGATCCACAACGGCATCATCGAGAACTTCGCCGAACTCAAGCAAGAACTGCTGGAGAAGGGCGTGACCTTCCAGTCGGAGACCGATACCGAGGTTGCCGCCGCCCTACTCGGCGACATCTACCGCAACCAGCTCGGCGGCGACAACGCCAACGGCGGCCTGACCAAGGCCATGCAGCTCGCCTGCCAGCGGCTCGAGGGCGCCTTCACGCTGCTTGCCGTGCACGCCGACCAGCCCGACGTCGTTGTGGCCGCCCGCCGCAACTCCCCGCTAGTGGTGGGCCTGGGCGAAGGCGAGAACTTCCTCGGCTCCGACGTCTCCGGCTTCATCGACTACACCCGCCGCGCCGTGGAACTCGGCCAGGACCAGATCGTCACCATCACCGCCGACTCCGTAGAGATCACAGACTTCTTCGGCGCCCCGGCCGAGGGCAAGGAATACCACGTCAACTGGGATCCGGCCTCCGCAGAGAAGGGCGGCTTCCCGTCCTTCATGGAGAAGGAAATCCACGACCAGCCCGACGCCGTGCTGCAGACCCTGCTGGGCCGCTCCGACGTCGACGGCAAGCTGACCCTGGACGAGCTGCGGATCGACCCCGAGCTGCTCAAGAGCGTCGACAAGATCATCGTGCTCGCCTGCGGTACCTCCGCCTACGCCGGCCAGGTCGCCAAGTACGCCATCGAGCGCTGGTGCCGGATCCCCACGGAGGTCGAGCTCTCGCACGAGTTCCGCTACCGTGACCCGATCGTGGACGCCCAGACCCTGATCGTCTCGATCTCCCAGTCCGGCGAGACCATGGACACCCTGATGGCGGTCCGCTACGCCAAGGAACAGGGCGCCAAAACGGTGGCCATCTGCAACACCAACGGCTCCACCATCCCGCGCGAATCCGACGCCGTGCTCTACACGCACGCCGGCCCGGAAATCGCCGTCGCCTCCACCAAGGCCTTCCTCGCCCAGATCACCGCCGCCTACCTGCTGGGCCTCTACCTCGCCCAGCTGCGCGGTAACAAGTTCCAGGGCGAAATCAAGGACATCCTCTCCGACCTGGGCAAGATCCCGGAGAAGGTCCAGTCCATTCTCGACGACGCGTCCCGGATCAAGGAGCTCGGCGAGTCCATGGTCGACGCCAAGTCCGTGCTGTTCCTGGGCCGCCACGTCGGGTTCCCAGTCGCCATGGAAGGTGCGCTCAAGCTCAAGGAGCTTGCCTACATCCACGCCGAGGGCTTCGCCGCCGGCGAGCTCAAGCACGGCCCGATCGCCCTGATCGAAGAGGGCCAGCCGGTGTTCGTGGTGGTCCCGTCCCCGCGCGGCCGCGACTCCCTGCACGCCAAGGTGGTCTCCAACATCCAGGAAGTCCGCGCCCGAGGTGCCAAGACGATCGTCATCGCCGAAGAGGGCGACGACGCGGTCAAGGCGTTCGCCGAGCACGTCATCTACATCCCGGAAACCCCCACGTTGCTGGCGCCGCTGCTGACCACCGTCCCGCTGCAGATCTTCGCGCTGGCCCTCGCCAGCGCGAAGGGCTACGACGTGGACCAGCCGCGGAACCTCGCCAAGAGCGTGACCGTAGAATAGCCGCATGATCGTAGGCATTGGCGTAGACGTCGTAGACATCGAGCGGTTTGGGCGGCAACTGGAGCGCACCCCCGGGTTGCGGGACAGGCTGTTCGTCCCGGCCGAGCGGGAGCTGAACACCCGTTCCCTGGCCGCCCGGTTTGCCGCCAAGGAAGCCGTCGCCAAGGTCTTGGGCGCCCCGGCCGGTATGAACTGGCAGGACTGCTGGATCGGCTTAGACCAGAACGGGCCCACGGTGCAGGTCAAGGGCACCGTGCTGGCCGTGGCCCAGTCGAAGGGCGTCAAGCGCTGGCACCTGTCCATCAGCCACGACGGCGGGATCGCCACCGCCACGGTGATCGCCGAAGGTTAGGCCATGATCAGCGCCCATACCGGAACGCACATCCGGGACGTCGAAAGGCGGTTCCTGGAAGCAGCTGCGGACCCCGGCATGGGCGCTGTTCTCATGCAACGGGCCGCCTACGGGTTGGCCACTGCCGTGGTGCGTGAGTTGCGGGGCCGCGGGCGCCGTCTCTACGGAGGCAGCGTCACCGTTCTCACAGGCAAGGGAAACAACGGCGGGGACGGCCTCTTCGCCGCGGCCCTGTTGGCCCGCCGCGGCATGAGGACGACGGCGGTACTCACCGCCGGCGACGCCCACCCGGAGGCCTTGGCCGCCTTCCACGCTGCCGGCGGCCGGTCCATCGCCCTGCCGGACTCAGGTGAGGCCGCCGCCGGGCTGGCGCGCCGGGCCGCGGGTTCCGACATCGTCATCGACGCTATCCTCGGCACCGGAGCCCGCGGCGGCCTGCAGGGTTCGACGGTGCGGCTCCTTGAACTGCTGTCCGGCGAGATCCGGGACCAGCGTGACCGCAGGCTGGAGCCCGGGGCCGGAGCCCTCGTGGTCGCCTGCGATATCCCCAGCGGCATCGACGCGGACACCGGCGAAGCGCACGGCACCGTCCTGGCCGCCGATCTGACCGTGACGTTCGGCGCCCCCAAGGCCGGACTCCTGGCCGACCCCGGCGCGGACCACGCCGGCCGGATCGTGACGGTGCCCATCGGCGTCGAGAACGGCCTTGGCCTCCCGTCCGTGCGCCGGCTGCAGGCCCCGGACCTGGCGGCGCTCCTGCCGCACCCGGGCCGCCGGGAACAGAAATACTCCCGCGGCGTCCTCGGCGTGGTCGCCGGCTCGGAGCGGTACCCCGGCGCCGCCGTCCTCGCCTGCCGCGGCGCCCTCGCCGCCGGCGTCGGCATGGTCCGCTACGTCGGGCCGCCGGCGGTCGCCGACCTGGTCCGGCACGCCTGCCCCGAGGTGGTCTGCGGCCAGGACACCGACGTGCGTGTCCAGGCCTGGCTCCTCGGCTCCGGACTCGACGACGGCGCCGGGGAGCAGCTTGACCGGGTCCGGGCCGCTGCCGCCGCCGGGCTGCCGGTCGTGGCGGACGCCGGCGCCCTTCCCGTCCTGCCCCGCGAGCTGACCGGTCAGACCGTGCTGACACCCCACGCCGGAGAACTGGCCACCCTCCTGAGCCGCTACGGCGCCGGCGGGGAACGCACCGCCGTCGAGGCCGCGCCGCTGGCCAGTGCCCGGCACTCGGTGTCCCTGACCGGCGCAACGGTGCTGCTCAAGGGTGCGACCACCCTGGTGGCGGCCCCGTCCGGTGCGGTGTTCAGCCAGGCCGAGGCCACCCCCTGGATGGCCACGGCGGGCAGCGGCGACGTCCTGGGCGGCATCCTGGGCGCCCTGATGGCCCAGCTGGCGGACGATCCGGGCCACTTCGCCGCCGCCGGAATCGCGGCCGCGGACCGCTGGGCCGCCCTCGGCGCCATGGCCGCCAGCCTGCATGGCCGGGCCGGGACACTCGCCAGCCGCGGCGGCCCCATCACGGCCACCGATATCGCCCGCACGCTCCCGGAGGTCATGGCCGCGCTGTAACACAACCGACCCCGCCGCGTCTTGGTAATTTAGTAACCCTGCTTACAAGTAGTCTGTCTAGAGATAGTCCGCATCGCACGAGGAGTACACATGGAAGTTTGGCCCGGTACGGCATACCCGCTGGGAGCCACGTTCGACGGCACCGGCACCAATTTTGCACTGTTCAGCGAACAGGCTGAGCGGGTGGAGCTTTGCCTCCTGGCCGACGACCTCACCGAAACGCGGATCGAACTCACCGAGGTGGACGGCTACGTCTGGCACTGCTACCTGCCCATGGTCCAGCCGGGCCAACGCTACGGCTTCCGCGTCCACGGGCCCTACGACCCGGCCAACGGCAACCGGTTCAACCCGAACAAACTCCTCCTGGACCCGTACGCCAAGGCCATCAAGGGCCAGATCGACTGGGACCCGGCCCTCTTCTCCTACGAGTTCGGCGACCCGGATTCCACCAATGACGCGGACTCCGCGCCGCACACCATGCACGGCGTGGTCATCAACCCCTTCTTCGAATGGGACGGCGACCGCCAGCTGCGCGTGCCCTACCATGAATCGGTCATCTACGAGGCGCACGTGAAGGGCCTGACCGAGCTGCACCCGGACATCCCCGAGGAGCAGCGCGGCACCTACGCCGGCGTGGCGCACCCCGCCGTCGTCGAACACCTCAAGAAGCTCGGCGTCACCGCCATCGAGCTTATGCCCGTGCACCAGTTCGTCAACGACGGCACCTTGGTAGAGAAGGGCCTGAATAACTACTGGGGCTACAACACCATCGGCTTCTTCGCCCCGCAGAACACCTACAGCTCCGCCGGGGACGGCGGCCTCCAGGTCCAGGAGTTCAAGGCCATGGTCCGGGACCTGCACCGTGCCGGCATCGAGGTCATCCTCGACGTGGTCTACAACCACACCGCCGAGGGCAACCACCTGGGACCCACGCTCTCCTTCAAGGGCATCGACAACCAGGCCTACTACCGCCTGGTGGACGGCGACCTCAAGCACTACATGGACTACACCGGCACCGGTAACTCCCTGAACGTCCGGCACCCGCACTCGCTGCAGCTCCTGATGGACTCGCTGCGCTACTGGGTCACCGAGATGCACGTTGACGGCTTCCGCTTCGACCTCGCCTCCACCCTGGCCCGCGAGTTCTACGACGTCGACAAGCTGTCCACCTTCTTCGAACTCATTCAGCAGGACCCGATCGTCTCCCAGGTCAAGCTCATCGCCGAGCCCTGGGACGTCGGCCCCGGCGGCTACCAGGTGGGCAACTTCCCTCCGCAGTGGACCGAATGGAACGGCAAGTACCGGGATACCGTGCGCGACTTCTGGCGCGGCGAACCCTCCACCCTGGGCGAATTCGCGTCCCGGCTGACCGGCTCCGCGGACCTCTACGAGAGCTCCGCCCGCCGGCCCGTGGCCTCCATCAACTTCGTCACCGCACACGACGGCTTCACCATGCGGGACCTCGTGTCCTACAACGAGAAGCACAACGAGGCCAACGGCGAGGGCAACAACGACGGCGAATCCCACAACCGCTCCTGGAACTGCGGCATCGAGGGGGACACCGACGACGAGACCGTACTGGCACTGCGCGCCCGCCAGCAGCGCAACTTCATCGCCACCCTTCTGCTCTCCCAGGGCGTCCCCATGCTGCTGCACGGCGACGAACTCGGCCGCACCCAGCAGGGCAACAACAACACCTACTGCCAGGACTCCGAGCTCAGCTGGGTCCACTGGGAGGCGATGGACCAGCCGCTGGTGGAATTCACCGCTTTCGTGAACAAACTCCGCCACGACCACCCCACCTTCCGCCGCAGCCGTTTCTTCGACGGCCGCCCGGTGGTACGCGGCGAGGGTGAGAAGCTGCCGGATATCGTCTGGCTCAAGACCGACGGAACGGGCATGCTCCCGGAGGACTGGGGGAGCGGCTTCGGCCGGACCATCGGTGTGTTCCTCAACGGCCACGGCATCCAAGAACAGGACTCCCGAGGCCGGCGGATCACCGACGACAGCTTCCTCTTGGCCTTCAACGCCCACGACGACGGCGTCGACTTCGTCCTTCCGCCGGACGAGTACTCCCCGAACTGGGAGGTCCTCATCGACACCGCAGCCCAGGCCGACGACTACGAGCCGCTGAAGGCCGGGACCACCCTGACCCTCGCCGCCAAATCCATGGTGGTGCTGCGCGCCTACACAGGCCCCGAGGTGGAGGTCGACTACTCGGCCGCCGCATCGCTGGCCGCCCGCGCCGCCGATGAGGAAGCCCAGGAAGAGATGGTTCAGGCCCAGACCAAGGCCGCTGACGAGAGCGAAGCGAAGGCCACCCAGGCATGAAAACACCGATCTCCACGTACCGGCTGCAAATCCGGTCCGGCTTTACCCTGCAGGACGCCGCCGCCCAGGTCCCGTACCTGAAGTCGCTCGGTGTCGACTGGATCTACCTCTCACCCATCCTGACCGCGGAGAAAGGATCGGACCACGGCTACGACGTCACCGACCCGTCCGCCGTGGGTCCCGACCGCGGCGGCCCCGAGGGCCTCACCGCGGTCTCCCGCGCCGCCCGCGAGGCAGGCATGGGCGTGCTGGTTGACATCGTGCCCAACCACGTCGGCGTCGCCACCCCGGTCCAGAACCCGTGGTGGTGGTCCCTGCTCAAGGAAGGCCGCCAGTCGCCCTACGCCCCGGCGTTCGACGTCGACTGGGACTTCGGCGGCGGACGCATCCGCATCCCCGTCCTCGGTGAGGACTCCGACGTCGACGTCCTGGAGGTCCGCGACGGCGAACTCCGGTACTACGACCACCGGTTCCCCCTGGCAGCCGGGACCTACTCCGCCGGGGATGATCCCCGCGAGGTCCACGACCGTCAGCACTACGAACTGGTGGGCTGGCGCCGCGCCGACAACGAGCTGAACTACCGCCGCTTCTTCGCGGTCAACACCCTCGCCGGGATCAAGGTCGAGGACCCGAAAGTCTTCGACGAGGCGCACGAGGAGATTGTCCGCTGGTTCCGAGAGGACCTGGTGGACGGGCTCCGCATCGACCACCCGGACGGCCTGGCAGACCCGGGCGGCTACCTGCACCGGCTCCGTGAGGCCACCGGCGGGGCGTACCTGCTGATCGAGAAGATCCTGGAACCGGGCGAGGAACTGCCTGCCGGGTTCGAAGCCGAGGGCACCACGGGGTACGACGCGCTCGCGGACGTGGACCGGCTCTTCGTGGATCCGGCCGGCCAGGCGGGCCTGGATGCCCTGGACGCGTCGCTGCGCGACGGCCGGGTCCCCGATTACGAAGACATGATCCGCGGCACCAAGCGCCGCATCACCGACGGCATCCTGCACTCTGAGATGCTCCGCCTCGCCCGGCTGGTCCCGGCGGACGCGGGCCTGACCGTGGACGCCGCGGCGGACGCCCTCTCCGAGATCATTGCAGCCTTCCCGGTCTACCGCAGCTACCTCCCCGAAGGGGAAGACGTACTGAGGGAAGCGTGCGACCTCGCCGTCGAGCGCCGGCCGGATCTCAAGGACGCCGTTCGAACCCTGCTGCCGCTGCTGCTGCAGGCCGGTCCCGACGCCGGTGAGGAACTGGGCCGCCGCTTCCAGCAGACCTCCGGCATGGTGATGGCGAAGGGCGTCGAGGACACGGCCTTCTTCCGGTACACCCGGCTGGGCACCCTCACCGAGGTCGGCGCGGACCCCACCGAATTCGCGGTCTCCGTGGACGACTTCCACACGCGGATGGCACGCCGGCAGGAGCGCCTGCCGCTGTCCATGACGACGCTCAGCACCCACGACACCAAGCGCAGCGAGGACACCCGCGCCCGGATCACGGTGCTCGCCGAATGCCCCGCCGAATGGAGTGCGGCTCTGGGACGGCTGCAGCAGCTCGCCCCATTGCCCGATGGCCCGCTGGCGAACCTGCTCTGGCAGGCCATCGCCGGAGTCTGGCCGGCGGACAGGGACCGGTTGCAGTCCTACGCGCAGAAGGCCGCCCGGGAAGCGGGGAACTCCACCGACTGGCTGGACCCGAACGAGGAGTTCGAGACCAAGCTGACCGCCGCGGTCGATGCCGCCTTCGACAACCCGGCCGTTCGTGCCGAACTGGATTCACTGGTCGAATGGCTGGACCCGCGGGGCGCCGTCAACGCGCTCGGCGCCAAGCTCGTCCAGCTCACCATGCCCGGCGTCCCGGACGTCTACCAGGGCACCGAGTTCTGGGACCGGTCCCTGACCGACCCGGACAACCGGCGTCCATTCGACTTCGGCGCCCGCCGGGCCGCCCTGGCGCGGCTGGACGGCGGCGACCTGCCGGACTCCTACCGCGACGACGACGCCAAACTCCTGGTCACCTCCCGAGCGCTGCGCCTGCGCCGCGACCGGCAGGACCTCTTCACCGGCTACACGCCGCTGCAGGCCACCGGTCACGCCGCCGGCCACGTCGTCGCCTTCGACCGCGGGCAGGACGCCCCGGGCGCCGTCACCGTCGCCACCCGCCTGCCCCACGGCCTGGAGCAGCGCGGCGGCTGGCAGGACACGGCCCTTGAGCTCGCCGTGCCGATGACCGACCAGCTCACCGGCCGGTCCTTCGAACCCGGCTCCGTGGCGGTGGGGGATCTCCTCCGCCACTTCCCGGTGGCCCTCCTCGCCCCGACCGCATGAGCCCTTCACAGTCCCACGCCAACCCAGGGGGAACGGCAATGACACTGCCCACAGACGGATCCGCGCGCTTCGACATCTGGGCGCCGGAGGCCAAGGACGTCGTCCTGCTCGCAGGCGGCCAGCGCTACACCATGACCCGCGCAGCCTCAGGCCCCGAGGGCTGGTGGACGGCGGCGGACGCGCCGGCCGGCGGCGACGTCGACTACGGCTACCTCCTCGACGGCGACGACAGCCCGCTGCCGGACCCGCGCTCCCGCCGGCAGCCCGAGGGCGTCCACTCCCTCTCCCGGACCTTCGACCCCCGTGCACACCAGTGGGCCGACGGCGGCTGGTCCGGCCGGGAACTGCAAGGCAGCGTCATCTATGAGCTGCACCTGGGCACCTTCACCCCCGAGGGAACCCTCGACGCCGCCGCCGGAAAACTCGACTACCTCGCCGACCTCGGCGTCGACTTCGTCGAACTGCTGCCGGTCAACGGCTTCAACGGCACCCACAACTGGGGCTACGACGGCGTCCTCTGGTACGCCGTGCACGAGGGCTACGGCGGGCCGGCCTCCTACCAGCGCTTCGTCGACGCCGCCCACGCCGCCGGGCTGGGCGTCATCCAGGACGTGGTCTACAACCACCTCGGCCCCAGCGGCAACTACCTGCCCCGCTTCGGCCCGTACCTGAAGTCCGGCGAAGGCAACACCTGGGGCGACTCGGTCAACCTCGACGGGCCCGGCTCCGACGTCGTCCGCTCTTACATCCTGGACAACGCCGCCATGTGGATGCGCGACTACCACGTCGACGGCCTCCGGCTAGACGCCGTGCACGCCTTCAAGGACGAACGCGCCGTCCACCTGCTGGAGGACTTCGGCGCGCTCGCCGACGCCGTCGCCGCCGAAACCGGCCGGCCCGCCACCATGATTGCCGAATCCGACCTGAACAACCCGCGCCTGCTCTACCCCCGGGACGCGAACGGCTACGGGCTGGCCGGGCAGTGGAGCGACGACTTCCACCACGCCGTGCACGTCAACGTCAGCGGCGAAACCACCGGCTACTACGAGGACTTCGGGTCCCTCGGAGCACTGGCGAAGGTGCTGGAGAAGGGCTTCTTCCACGACGGGAGCTACTCCAGCTTCCGGGAACGGCACCACGGCCGGCCGATCAACACCGGCCTGGTCCACCCCGCCGCCTTGGTGGTCTGCAATCAGAACCATGACCAGATCGGCAACCGGGCCACAGGCGACCGGCTTTCCCAGACCCTGGGCTACGGGCAGTTGGCCCTCGCCGCCGTCGCCACCCTCACCGCCCCGTTCACCCCGATGCTGTTCATGGGTGAGGAATACGGAGCCAGCACGCCCTGGCAGTTCTTCACCTCCCACCCGGAACCGGACCTGGGCAAGGCCACCGCCGAGGGCCGGATTAAGGAATTCGAACGCATGGGTTGGGACCCCGACGTCGTCCCCGACCCCCAAGACCCGGAGACGTTCACCCGCTCCAAGCTGAACTGGGCCGAGGCCTCCGAGGGAGACCACGCCCGGCTGCTGGACCTCTACCGGGAACTCATCGCCCTGCGACGCTCGACGCCGGACCTCACCGACGGCGGGTTCGCGGACACCGCAGTCGACTTCAGCCAGGACGAAGGCTGGCTGCTGCTGCGCCGCGGCGGCACCGAGGTCGCCCTGAACTTCTCCGCCGAGGCCCGGACCGTGTCCGTCACCGGGTCTTCCCTGGGGCTCGCCACGGACGACGCCGTCGCCCTCGACGGCGGGAGGCTGAGCCTGCCCGGCCACAGCGCCGGTATCGTCTCGTCCGGGAAATAACGCCAGCACGGAAGGAAACCCATGACCTACACCGCAGCGGAAAACCGCTACGACACGATGCCCTACCGCCGGGTCGGGCGCAGCGGCCTGAAACTGCCGGCCATCTCGTTGGGCCTGTGGCACAACTTCGGCGACGACAAGCCCTTCGAGGTACAGCGGGACATCCTGCGCCGCGCCTTCGACCTGGGCGTCACGCACTTCGATCTGGCCAACAACTACGGCCCGCCCTACGGCAGCGCCGAAACCAACTTCGGCCGGCACTTCCGGGACGACTTCGCCCCGTACCGCGACGAGCTGATCATCTCCAGCAAAGCCGGCTACGACATGTGGCCCGGTCCCTACGGCAACTGGGGCTCCCGCAAGTACCTGCTGGCCAGCCTGGACCAGTCGCTGGGCCGGATGGGCCTGGACTACGTGGACATCTTCTACAGCCACCGCCCGGACCCGGAGACCCCGCTGGAGGAAACCATGGGCGCCCTGGACCAGGCGGTCCGCTCCGGGAAGGCCCTCTACGCCGGCATCTCCTCCTACACCCCGGAACAGACCCTGGAAGCGGCCCGGATCCTGAAGGACCTCGGCACGCCCCTGCTGATCCACCAGCCCAGCTACTCGATGCTGAACCGATGGACCGAGAACGGCAGCCCGAGCCTGCACGAGGCGCTGGAGCAGGTGGGGGCCGGGTCCATCGCGTTCTCACCCCTGGCCCAGGGCATGCTCACCGACCGTTACCTCAACGGGGTCCCCGAAGACTCCCGCGCCGCCCAGCACAAGTCGCTGGACACGGACATGATCAGCGAGGAGAACCTGGACCGGGTGCGCGGGCTCAACCGGATCGCCGAGGGCCGCGGCCAGACCCTGGCCCAAATGGCCATCGCCTGGATCCTGCGCGACCAGCGCAAGGGCGCCCCGGTCACCTCCGCGCTCGTCGGGGCCTCCAGCGTCCGGCAGCTTGAGGACAGCCTCGCCGCGATCAACAAGCTCGACTTCAGTGCCGAGGAACTGGACGCCATCGACGAGTTCGCCGTCGAGTCCGACATCAACCTCTGGGCCCAGAAGTAACCGGTCCGTTATCGAAACGGTGCCGCGGACGGGAACAAACCCCGCCCGCGGCACCGTTGACTAGAATGCAAGGACGCCGCACGGCGTCGTGCCCGCTTCTTCGCCGTCCCCTCGCGGTACGGCCTCGCCGGGCACCTGTTGGTTCTCTAAGGGAGTTTCGTGTCTGCAAATCCGATTCGTGTTGCAATCGTGGGCGTGGGTAACTGCGCCACCTCGCTGGTCCAGGGTGTCGAGTACTACCGGGACGCCGATCCCGAGGCCACGATCCCGGGTCTGATGCACGTCCAGTTCGGCAAGTACCACGTCAACGACGTGCAGTTCGTGGCGGCGTTCGACGTCGACGGCAAGAAGGTGGGCCAGGACCTCTCCGCCGCCATCCTCGCCAGCGAAAACAACACCATCAAGATCGCGGACGTCCCGCCGACCGGTGTCACCGTCCAGCGCGGTCCCACCCTCGACGGCCTCGGCAAGTACTACCTCGAGACCATCGAGCAGTCCCCGGAGGAGCCGGTCGACGTCGTCCAGGCCCTCAAGGACGCCCAGGTGGACGTCATGGTCTGCTACCTGCCCGTCGGCTCGCAGGAAGCTGCCGAGTTTTACGCCCAGTGCGCCATCGACGCCGGCGTCGCCTTCGTCAACGCCCTGCCGGTCTTCATCGCCGGAACCAAGAAGTGGGCGGACAAGTTCACCGAGGCCGGCGTCCCGATCGTGGGCGACGACATCAAGAGCCAGATCGGTGCCACCATCACCCACCGCGTGATGGCCAAGTTGTTCGAGGACCGCGGCGTAACCCTGGACCGCACCTACCAGCTGAACGTCGGCGGCAACATGGACTTCAAGAACATGCTGGAACGCGACCGGCTCGAGTCCAAGAAGATCTCCAAGACCCAGGCCGTGACCTCCAACGTCGAGGCCGACCTCGCAGCGCGCGACGTGCACATCGGCCCGTCCGACTACGTGCAGTGGCTGGACGACCGCAAGTGGGCCTTCGTCCGCCTCGAGGGCCGGAACTTCGGCGACGCCCCGGTGTCGCTGGAGTACAAGCTGGAGGTCTGGGACTCGCCCAACTCCGCCGGCGTGATCATCGACGCTGTCCGCGCCGCCAAGATCGGCCTGGACCGCGGCATCGGAGGTCCGCTGCTCTCCGCCTCCAGCTACTTCATGAAGTCCCCGCCGGAGCAGTTCAACGACGACCTCGGCCGTGAAAAGGTCGAGGCCTTCATCCGCGGAGACCTGGAGCGCTAAAGCCCTTCCCCGCCTCCGGACGCTCCCTCAGATCCGGCCCGTTTCACCACGATGCTCCCGCACTTCCGGTGCGGGAGCGTTGTGTTTTCCTGCCGGAGGGACTTTCCTGTCCGCACGCTCCCTCACGATTGGCGGGTTTCGTTAGGACGCTCCCTCACGATTGGCGGGTTCCGTTGGACGCCCTCTCACGATCGGCGGGTTCCGTTGGGACGCTCCCTCAAATCGACATCAAAAGCCGGCGGCGGTTGACGGGCTAACGTATGCGCTGCGTAGGACACGTTTGATTTTGGACGTCGCGGCAACGAAACCGTCGGCGAGGTCTTCTTTAGTCAAAAGGATCACTGCCCAGCCGGCCGCTTCAAAGGCCTTATCTCGGCGTCGATCGCTGAAGATTTGGGCGGGCTCCAGGTGATGACCACCGTCGTACTGGATCGCGAGGCGCCGACGCCGGTACCCGAGGTCGGCCGTCGGGGTTGCGGAACTACCCGGGTGCAGTTCTATTTGAAGCTCCGGTTCAGGAAGCCCGGCGTCGCACATCGCGAGGCGAAGGAGGGTCTCAGGTCCTGAGTCTGCTCCGACGCGCATTAACTCCAAAGCTATTCGGGCCCGGACGATTCCCTGAAGATTCGGATGGCGACCCAGCATCAACCGCAATCCGGCGAGGGACGCGAACGGCTCGCTCCGTCCCTCCAGGTTGAACCGGGGGACACGAACGAGCTCGTCCCCCATGCAGACCAGCTCAGGCAGGTTCAAGCGTTTGGCCAGGTCGAGCCACGTCCGGGAGCGCGTGCTGATCCGGATGTCATCAACGGTCTCGACCTCGTCGTCGAAGGCAACAACCGTGTGTCCAACAATTCCTTTCCGACGGACTTCCGGGAGCGCGCGGGGCTTGCTCAGGTGTAACTCCTCGGAATCCGAGAGCCACAGGGGCAAGAGTTGGCCGCGAAGCCGAGCGGCCGTGACGTGTGAGATCCACGCCCCGGGGGAGGCCTCGGACAACGCGCGGGCGGCCGACTCCAGCTCGAAGCTCCAACTTGCGGGCCGGTAGAGCCCCCGACTGATGTGCCGGACATCCGGCTGCCGCAACCTGGCTCTCGTCACTCCCAACGACATCGCAGAAGTAAGGGTGAACGGTCTGGCCTCCAACGACTCCGGCAACTCTCTTCGTGCGCGCATGCTGGCATTGTGGACGACTTGGACAAGCTTTGGAGAAGTTATCCACAGCCGTCTAAGAAGCCGCGACGGACGTGACGGAGCGTTTCGTCGGTCGGTGCCGGACGTGAGGGAGCGTTTCGTTGGTCGGTGCAGGACGTGCGGGAGCGTTTCGTCGGTCGGTGCCGGACATGCGGGAGCGTTTCGTCGATCGGTGCCGGAGGTGAGGGAGCGTTTCGTTGGTCGGTGCCGGACGTGCGGGAGCGTTTCGACGATCGGTGCCGGACGTGCGGGAGCGTTTCGTCGGTCGGTGCCGGACGTGCGGGAGCGTTTCGGGTTCGGGAGGGCCGGACGTGAGGGAGGGGTTAGAAGAGGCCGACCGGGTTGCCGTCGGCGTCGACGTCCATCCGCATCGCCGCCGGGACCTTCGGCAGCCCGGGCATGGTCATCACGGCGCCGGTGAGTGCCACGATGAAGCCCGCTCCGGTCTTGGGGATCAGGTCCCGCACGTGCACGGTGAAGCCCTTCGGTGCGCCCAGCCTGGCGGCGTCGTCGCTGAACGAGTACTGCGTCTTGGCCATGCACACGGGCATCGAGGACCAGCCGTTCTTCTCGATGTCCGCCAGCCGCTTCAGCGCCGGCACGGAGAATTCCACGCCGTCGGCGCCGTAGATTTCCTGGACGATGGTACGGATCTTGTCCTCCACCGACAGTTCCAGCGGGTACAGCGGGGCGAACCCATGCGGGGCCTCGATTGCTGCGGCAACCTTCGCGGCGAGCTCGTCGCCGCCGTCGCCCCCGCCGCCCCGGCCCCAGACATCCGCGACGGCGGCCTCGACACCCTCCGCCTTGCACCAGGCCAGCAGCCAGTCGAGCTCCTCCTGGCTGTCTGTGCCGAACTTGTTGATCGCCACCACCGGGGTGATGCCGAACTTGCCGATGTTGCGGACGTGCCGCTGCAGGTTCGCGACGCCGGCGGCGAGGGCATCGACGTCGGGCTCCTGCAACCGGTCCTTGGCCACCCCGCCGTGCATCTTGAGGGCGCGGACGGTGGCGACCACCACGACGGCGGACGGTGCCACGTCGCCCACCCGCGACTTGATGTCCATGTACTTTTCCGCGCCCAGGTCAGCGCCGAAACCGGCCTCGGTCACCACGATGTCCGCCAGGGAGCGGGCCGTCTGGGTGGCGATCAGGGAGTTGCAGCCGTGGGCGATGTTGGCGAACGGGCCGCCGTGAACCAGCGCGGGTGTGCCGGCGATGGTCTGCACCAGGTTGGGCTTGATCGCGTCCTTGAGCAGCATGGTCAGGGCGCCCTCGACGCCGAGGTCGGCAACGGTGACCGGCTCCCGGTCGTAGGTGTAGCCGAAGGTGATCCGGCCCAGCCGGGAGCGAAGGTCGTCCAGGTCCGTGGCGAGGCAGAAGACGGCCATGATCTCGGAGGCGACCGTGATGTCGAACCCGTCCTGCCGCGGCACGCCCTGGGTCGGGCCGCCGAGCCCGATCACGACCTCGCGGAGGGCCCGGTCGTTCATGTCCAGGACCCGCTTGAACGTCATGCGCCGAGGGTCGATGTTCAGCGCGTTGCCCTGATAGATGTGGTTGTCCACCAGCGCCATCAGGGCGTTGTTGGCGGAGGTGATGGCGTGGAAGTCGCCGGTGAAGTGCAGGTTGATCTCGTCCATCGGCAGCACCTGGGAGTAGCCTCCGCCGGTGGCGCCGCCCTTCATCCCCAGGATGGGGCCCAGCGAGGGCTCGCGCAGCGCGATCATGACCCGGTGGCCGGCGCGGGCCAGGGAATCGGCCAGGCCGACGGTGGTGGTGGACTTGCCCTCCCCGGCAGGGGTGGGTGACATGGCCGAAACGAGCACCACCTTGCCGCGGGCCGGAGTAGCGGCGCCGGTGAGCCGGGCCGGATCGATCTTGGCCTTGTACCGGCCGTAGTGTTCCAGCGCCTCGGGGTTGATCCCGGCGGCGGCCGCGACCTCGTCGATGGGCCGCATGGTGGCGCGCCGGGCGATCTCGAGGTCGCTGGGAACGGGCGCGGCGGGGGAGGTGGGGGCTGACATCGGCGTCCTTCGGCTCGTGGCGTGGATTCGCTGTGCCGGCGGTCCCGGCCAAGCGTCCGGCGGGGCTCCCGGTCAGGGAGCGGGCACCGCCGTGGTGCTTCGTGTTCCAAAATACTGGACCAGCGCGCCCTGGTAGCTCTCCAGCGTCAGCGCGGCCGTGTGGTGCCAGCCGAATCCCTGGGCGTGCACGGACGCCGCGCGGCCCATGTCTTCGCGGGTCAGCGGGTCGTCGTGCAGGGATTCGAGGGCGTCCGCCCAGTCCGAGGCCTTGTGCCCCTCCACCAGCAGCCCGGTCCTGCCGTCGAAGATGGCGCGGGAGAGTCCGCCCACCCGGGTGGCGACCACGGGGGTGCCGCAGGCCTGGGCCTCCAGTGCCACCAGCCCGAAGGATTCGCTGTAGGAGGGCATGACGACGACGTCGGCGGAGCGGTACCAGCCGGCCAGTTTCGGCGCGCTGACCGGCGGGTGGTGGGTGACGACGTCGTCCATCCCTGCGGCGGTGATCAGGGCCTTGAGGTCGAAGTCCTTCGCCCCGCTCACCGCGCCGAGGATGGTGACCTGCAGGTCAATGTCGGGGCGCCGGGCACGCAGCAGGGCTGCGGCCTTGATCAGGATTTGCGGGCCTTTCAGGCGCTGGATCCGGCCGGCGAAGAGCAGGTGGAAACGGCCCGGCGGCACGCCGTGGTCGCTGCGGGCCTTGGCCCGGAACGCCGGGGTGAAGACATCGAGGTCAACCCCGGGCGGGGCGACGTCAATCCGGTCCGGGTCCGCGTCGTAGTGCGAGACCAGTTCCGCAGCCTCCGCCGCGGTGTTCGCGATCAGGCGGGTGGCGCCGTCGACGATCCGGTGTTCGCCCTCTTCGCGGCGCCGCGGCTCGGGCCTTTCACCGGACTCCAGCAGCAGATTCTTGACCTTGGCCATGGTGTGCATGGTGTGGACCAGCGGCACGCCCCAAAGCTCCGACAGCTCCAGCCCCGCGACCCCCGAGACCCAGTAGTGCGAGTGGATCAGGTCGTACCGGCCGCGCGGCTGGTCGGCTTTGATCCGGTCGATCTCCGCGACCATCGTGTGCAGCAGCGCGGGTAGTTCCTCCTTGGGAACTTTCCGCGCCGGCCCGGCGAAGACGTTGTGCACGCACACGCCGGGGGAGGGGTGCTCGACGGCGGGCTGGTCCGCTGCGGTCGAGCGGGTGAAAATCTCCACCTCGACGCCGGATTCCGCGAGGGCTGCGGCCAGGGCCCGGATGTAGACGTTCATGCCGCCGGCGTCGCCGGACCCGGGCTGTTCCATGGGGGAGGTGTGCAGCGAGAGGAATGCGACCCGACGGACCAGCGGCATCGTGGTGTCCTTCCTCTCAGGGTGCGGTTCCCGGCGTTCCGGGGACGTGGATTCGGTAAAACACTACTCCTGCGGAGGCTCGGATTGCCGCCCGGGACCCGGCCGGCCGGCGCCCGCGGGTGCCCCGCCGTGCCCCGTCCGAGCCCCGCTGATACGGTGGCCGCTGTGAGCACCGTTGACAAGGCCCCGCAGGAAACCGCCGACTGGATCATCAGGGACGCCACGGACCGCGACTGGCCCGGCATCTGGGAAATCCTGGAGCCGGTAATCCGTGCCGGTGAGACCTTCACCTGGGACCGGGACACCACCGAGGACGCTGCGCGGTCCAAGTGGGTCAAGACGGCGCCGGGCCGCACCTTCGTCGCCGTGGGCACAGGCGAGCACGACGGCGTCGTGCTGGGCACGGGGGAGCTGCACGCCAACCAAGGTGGCGGCGGGCGCCACGTGGCGAATGCGGGCTACATGGTGCGGGCCGGGTTTGGTGGCCGCGGCCTGGCCCGCGCGCTCTGCACCTACTCCCTCGACGCCGCCCGCCGGGAGGGCTTCCGGGCCATGCAGTTCAACGCCGTGGTGGAAACCAACGTCAGGGCGGTCGCCGCCTGGCAGGGCATGGGCTTCACCATCCTGGCCACCATTCCCGAAGCCTTCCAGCACCCGGAGCAAGGGTTCGTGGGCCTGCACGTCATGCACCGGATGTTGTAGGCACGTCCGCTCCCACGCAGGCTTTCCCCTCCGCCGGGTTTTCCCTCAACGGCCCGGTGAGTCCTGCCACAGCGCGGCGAGCCGGGGGAAGGCCGCCTCGTACCCGGCCAGCAACCTCGCGGCCAGTACCTCGGAGTCGACCAGCGGGTGGCGGGCGAAGGCGGTCAGCGCGGCTTCCCTTCGTGCCGATCCGGAGATAGCGCTGGAACCGCCGCCGGCGGTGCCGTCGCTCCCCTGAACACCCGACCGTGAGCCAGGCCCCGGCGTCGTGGCCCGGACCACCAGCCGCTCGACCTCTTTCACCCGGCGCATCAGGTCCAGCTGCGCCTGGGCCGGGCGGTCCTGGGCGAGCGGAACGACGCCGTCGGCATTGACGCGGCACGGCACCTCGACGACGGCGTCCGCCGGCAGGCCCGGGATCGCAGGACCCCCGCCTCCGCCGGGCCCTGTGGGCGGCAGGGTGTTGGGGACGTTGAGGATCAACTCCGTCTCCCGGCCGCCGGAGAGCGCCCGCATCAGGGCCAGCGCCACCCTCTCGTACCCGCCCCCGGCGAGATCCTCCTCGTCCCGGTGTTCGCCGCCTGGCCTGGCCTCGGCGAGGTAGCCCTCCTCGCGGGACCGGCGCGCGGCGTCCCACAGCGCGTAGGCCTCCGCCCCCGCCCCGGCCAGCCGCGGGTACAGCCCGGCCTGCTGCCGGTGGATGGACTCGCCGCGGGTCTCCGCCGCGGACCGCATCGCGGCGGCGGCCTGCCCTGCGGCGTAGTAGTAGAAGAGGTACTCGTTCGGCAGGCAGCCCAGCCCGGCCAGAAGTTCCGGGGAAAAAAGGCGGCCCTCCTCGACCCCGGCCAGTTTCCGCGGATCGGCGAGCAGTTCCGGCAGGAGGTCCCGGCCGCCGGACTCAAGCCGGTACAGCCAGCCGAGATGGTTCAGCCCGTAATAGCCCACCCCCGCCAGAACGCCGTCCGGCAGCGCTACCCCGGCGGCCCGCGCTACCCGACGGGCCAGGCCGCCGGCGGAATCACAGATCCCGACCACCTTCGGCCCCAGCACCGGGATCAGGGCCTCCGTGACCATCCCGGCCGGGTTGGTGAAGTTCACCAACCAGGCCCAGGGACACAACCGCCGCATCGCCGCGGCGAGCTCGAGCATCGGGGGGATGCTCCGCAGCGCGTACGAGATCCCACCCGCGCCGGTGGTTTCCTGTCCCAGCAGCCCCGCGCCCTGAGCCACCCGTTCGTCCGCCACCCGTCCCGCGGTTCCGCCCGGGCGGATGGCGGCGAAGACCATGTCCACCCCGGTGAGGGCCAACTCCAGGGACGTGGAGGTCCGAACCGCCGGGGCGGGCGCACCGTCCGGAAGCCCGGCCCGGAACGACGCCAGCACCGCCCCGATGGCCTCCAGCCGGTGCGCATCGACGTCGTACAGCACGCACTCCTGCACCAGCCCGGCGTACGGGCCGGTGCAGAGCGCCCGGTAAATGAGCGGCACCCGGAACCCGCCGCCGCCGGCAACCATGAGCCGCATGCCAGCAGTGTAGGCCAGTCCGCCGGCGGCGGGGGAGGGGCGGACCAAAGCCGCTACCGGGACCGGGCCGGCGGGCGTACCCTGCGGAGTATGGACGCGATTCCAGCGCCGCGTTTCGATCCGCTTGCCGCCGTCCGCTCCCCGGCGGCCTTGGGATTCGACGTGCTGCTGACGGGCACCGTGTTCCAGGACATCATTTTCACCGGACTGCCGCACGCGCCGCGGCCGGGAACCGAGATCTGGAGCGAGGGCATGGGCAGCTGCCCGGGCGGGGTGGCGAACCAGGCCATCGCCGCGGCCCGGCTGGGATTGCGGACGGGCCTCGCGGCGGTCTTTGGCGACGACGGGTACGGCGAGGAGAACTGGAAGATCCTGGCCGGGCAGGAGCATGTGGACCTCTCGCTGTCCCGCCGGATTCCCGGCTGGCACTCGCCCGTCACCGTGTCCCTCAGCGTGGAAAAGGACCGGTCCATGATCACCCACGGCCACCCGGCGCCCGTCTCCGCCACCGAACTGATCGGGTCACCGCCGCTCGCGCTCGCCGCCGTCGCCGACCTCGCCGAGGAGATGGAACCGTGGGCCGTGGCCGCGCACCGGGCCGGCGTCCGGCTCTTCGGCGACGTCGGCTGGGACCCCACGGAAACCTGGGCGCGGGCGCGGCTGGAGAACCTGCGCTACTTCCACGCCTTCCTGCCCAACCAGCAGGAGGCGATGGCCTTCACCGGCAAGGACAACCCATGGGCGGCGCTCTACGCGCTCGCGGACCGGGTGCCGGTGGCCGTGGTGACCCTCGGCGCGCAGGGTGCCATGGCGGTGGACTCGGAGAGCGGCGAGGAGGAATGGGTGCCGTCGCTTCCCGTCACCGCCTTTGATCCCACCGGTGCCGGCGACTGTTTTGCCGCGGCGTTCATCGTGGGCTGCCTGGCCGGCTGGCCGCTGGGGGACCGGCTGCGCTTTGCCAATCTCTGCGCCGCCCTGGCCGTGCAGCACGTGGGAGGTTCCCTCGCCGCACCGGGCTGGGGCGACCTCGCCGACTGGTGGCAGCGGGCCAACGCCCGGAAGGAACGTCAGGGCAGCCAGTGGCTGCGCCGCTACCGTTTCCTCGAGGAGATCGTGCGTGATGTCCCGCCGGCGGCGCAGCGTCGGGCCGCGGCTACCATCGCGCACCTCTCGGACGCGTAGGACGGCTAGGACGGCGAAGACGCGGGGGCGGGAGCACGGACCCTGCCCCGGAATTCAGCCGCGTCCGGGGCCACCCGTAGAATCGTTAGGTGATATCCCCAGCAGCATCAGGAGAGTCCCAGCCGTCCGCGGACGCCGCGCCGGCCCGCGCGGAGGAACGGTCTGCGGTCATCGACCTCGCCGCGGTCCGGCACAATGTCCGGCGGCTCGCCGCCGTCGCGTCCCCGGCGAAGGTGATGGCCGTGGTGAAGGCGGACGCCTACGGCCACGGCGCCATCCCGGTGGCCCGCGCCGCGCTCAGCGCCGGTGCCAGCTGGCTGGGCGTCGCCCACATCTCCGAGGCCCTCGCCCTCCGCGCCGCCGGCATCGACGCGCCGCTGCTGGCCTGGCTGCACACCCCGGACAGCAACTTCGCCGCCGCCGTCGCCGCCGGCATCGACATCGGCTGCTCCGGCTGGGAGCTGGGCCGGATCGTCGCGGCCGCCCGCGAACAGGAACGCCCCGCCCGGGTCCATCTCAAGGTGGACACCGGCCTGGGCCGCAACGGCGTGACCCTCGCGGCCTGGGACTCGCTGCTCGGTGAGGCCCTCGAGTTTCAGGACCAGGGCCTGCTGCGCGTGGTCGGGATCTTCTCCCACCTGGCCGTTGCGGACGAGCCCGAGCGGCCGGAAACCGATGCGCAGCTCGCCGTCTTCCGCGACATCCTGGCCATGGCCCAGGACGCCGGCGTCGACCCCGAGGTCCGCCACCTCGCGAACACCCCGGCCACCCTGTCCCGGCCGGACACGCATTTCGACCTGGTCCGGGTCGGGCTGGGCATCTACGGCCTCTCGCCGTTCGAGGACCAGGGCGCCGAGGACGTTGGGCTCCGCCCGGCCATGACCCTGCGCACGGTGGTGGCCCATTGCAAGGACGTCCCCGCCGGCCAGGGCGTCTCCTATGGTTTGAACTACCGCACTGCCGGCCCCAGCACCCTGGGCCTCATTCCGCTGGGCTACGCCGACGGCGTCCCTCGCATTGCCACCGGCGGACCTGTCCGGGTGGGGGAGCGGACGTACCCGGTGGTGGGCCGGATCGCAATGGACCAGATGGTGATCGACCTGGGTCCGCTGGAGGTCTCGGCGGGCGGGACGTCGCTGCTGGGCGAGGAGGCCGTCCTGTTTGGCGACGGCGCCGACGGCGGGCCCACCGCCGAGGACTGGGCCCGCGCCGCCGGGACCAACAACTATGAGATCGTCACACGGATCAGCACCCGGGTGCCGCGCCGCTACATCAACGAGGCCCCCGACTCCGACGGCGGGGAGTCGCTGTGAGCGCGCCGGTGTGGGAGCGCAGCGTCGAGGTCGCCACCGCCGCCCAGACACAGGAGCTGGCCGCCGCCCTCGGCGCCGAACTGCGGGCCGGGGACCTGCTGGTGCTCACCGGGGAACTCGGCGCCGGCAAGACCACGTTTACCCAGGGCCTGGGTGAGGGGCTCGGCGTGCGCGCCGGCATCATTTCACCGACGTTCGTGCTGGTCCGGATCCACCCCAACCTGCCGGATGGACCCCGCCCCGGCGGTCCGGACCTGGTCCACGTGGACGCCTACCGGCTGGAGTCCGCCGCCGAGATCGACGACATCGACCTCGAAAACACCATGGACTCCGCGGTGACCGTGGTGGAGTGGGGCCGGGACCGGGTGGAGCACCTGAGCGAGAGCCGCCTGGAAATCGACCTGCACCGCAGGCTGGGAAGCAGCCCCGGCGGAGGCCACCGGCCCGTCCCCGAAGCGGACACCGCCCCGGACGACGTGCTCGACTTCGAAGACGAGGACGACGACGGGCCCCGCACCGTGGTCTTCCGCGGCTTCGGCCCGCGCTGGGCCGAACCGCCCGCGGCCCTGCCTGCCGGCCCGGACGCAACGCGCACCCAGGAAGAGGACTAAATGCTGATTCTCGCCATCGACACCTCGGCGGTTGCCAGCGCGGCCCTCGTCTCCGACGATTCCCTGGAATCCGTGGTGGGCTGCTTCGCCACCGAGGACACCCGCAGCCACGCCGAGGTCCTCGCCCCCGGCATTGCGAAACTCCTGACCGGCGCCGGCCTCACCGGCGCCGACCTCGACGCGGTGGTCACCGGCGTCGGCCCCGGACCCTTCACCGGCCTGCGCTCGGGGATCGTCACCGCCCGGACCCTCGCGAACGTCTGGGGCAAGCCGCTGTACGGCATGATGAGCCTGGACGCGATCGCCCTCGAGGTGGCAGAGTCCATCGACAGCGCCGCCGAGTTCCTGGTGGCCACCGACGCCCGGCGCCGCGAGGTGTACTGGGCCCGGTACACCTTGGCCACCGGGCAGCTTCCCGAGCTAGCGGACGGACCCCACGTCGGCTTCGCCTCCGAGCTGCCGGAGCTGCCGGTCTACGGTGCCGGTGCCGGGCTGTACGCCGACCAGGTACGCGCCGTCGCCGGTTTCGCCGAACGCCAGCCCGAGGCGGTGTCCCTGGGCCAGTTCGCCCTCGCACGCCTGGCCGCCGGGGAAGAACTGCCCGACACCACGCCGCTCTACCTGCGCGAATCCGACGCCCAGGTGCCCGGGCCGCGGAAGCGCGCGCTGTGACCGCCGGGGCACCCGCCGCCGGCTCCGGACCGGCTAGCGGGGGCGTGACCCTGCGGCCCATGACGGCCGCCGACATCCCTGCCGTCCACGCCCTGGAGGTCCGGCTCTTCCCCGTGGACGCGTGGCCGTTGCAGATGTTCGGCGACGAGCTCTCGCAAACCGACACCCGCCACTACCTCGTGGCCGAGGCCGACGGCGGGATCGTGGGCTACGCCGGACTGATGTGCATCGAGCCCATCGCGGACGTCCAGACGATCGCCGTCGTCCCCGAGCAGGAGGGCCGCGGGATCGGCTCGGCCCTGCTGACCCGGCTGATCGCCGAGAGCCGCCGGCGCCGCGCCGCGGACGTGCTGCTCGAGGTCCGGGCCGACAACCCGCGCGCCCAGCAGCTCTACCGGCGCTTCGGCTTCGAACAGATCCACATCCGGCCGCGCTACTACCGCGACGGCGTCGACGCCCTGATCATGCGCCTGACCCTGACCGGCCCGGAAACCGCCGGCCACACGCCGGACGATAACCCTGAGGAGACAGGCCAGGCATGAACAACGCTCCGCACAGCCAGCAGCCGCTGGTGCTCGGCATCGAATCCTCCTGCGACGAGACCGGCGTCGGCATTGTCCGCGGCACCCGTCTGCTCGCGAACACCGTGTCCTCCTCGATGGAGGAACACGTCCGCTTCGGCGGCGTCATCCCCGAAATCGCCTCCCGCGCCCACCTCGACGCCTTCGTTCCCACGCTGACCGAGGCGCTGGCCGCCGCAGAGGTGGCCCTGGACGACATCGACGCGATCGCCGTGACCTCCGGACCCGGCTTGGCCGGGGCCCTGATGGTGGGGGTCTGCGCGGCCAAGGCGCTGGCCGTGGCCACCGGGAAGCCGCTCTACGCGATCAATCACCTGGTGGCGCACGTGGGCGTCGGGCTGCTGGACACGGACGGCGCAGGCGGTCCCGGACAGCCGGCGGCCCTGCCCGACAACCTTGGCGCCCTCCTGGTCTCCGGCGGGCACACCGAGATCCTGCGCATCCGCAGCATCACCGACGACGTGGAACTGCTCGGATCGACGATCGACGATGCCGCCGGTGAGGCCTACGACAAGGTGGCCCGGCTGCTGGGCCTGGGCTACCCCGGAGGCCCGGCCATCGACAAGCTGGCGCGCACGGGCAACCCCAAGGCCATCCGCTTCCCCCGCGGGCTCACCCAGCCCAAGTACATGGGGACCGCGGAGGAGCCCGGCCCGCACCGCTACGACTGGTCGTTCAGTGGCCTGAAAACCGCCGTCGCGCGCTGCGTCGAACAGTTCGAGGCCAAAGGCCAGGAGGTGCCGGTGGCCGATATCGCCGCGGCATTCCAGGAGGCGGTGGTGGATGTCATCACGGCCAAGGCGGTGCTCGCCTGCCGCGAGAACGGCATCACGGAGCTGCTGCTGGGCGGGGGAGTGGCGGCCAATTCCCGGCTCCGGGAGCTCACCGAGCAGCGCTGCACCTCGGCCGGAATCCGGCTGACCGTGCCGCCGCTGAGCCTCTGCACGGACAACGGGGCCATGGTGGCCGCCCTCGGGGCGCAGCTGGTGATGGCCGGGACGGCGCCCAGCAGGATCGGTTTCGCGCCGGATTCGTCGATGCCGGTCACGTCCGTCTCCGTCTAACCCGGGCGGAGGGTTAGAGGCGAAGGGCCCGGCCGGCATCCCGGCCGGACCACGCCGTCGGGCGGGAGGCGTCAGGCCGCCGGGCCCTGCCGCATCTGCTTGACCAGGTCCAGTACGACGGCGCGCAGGTCGCCGCCGTGTTCGGCGGCGACGCGGCGCTGCCGCTGGTAGCCGGCCCCGCGGTCGATGATTTTCGCGACGTCGCCCAGTTCCGCGGCGCAGCCCAGCTGCTCGGCGATCGGGGCGAGCCGGTCCAGGGTCTCCCGAAGGTGGTCCGTGACGAGCTGTTCGTTCCCCTCGGCGTCGAGGATGATGATCGCGTCCAGGCCGTACCGGGCGGCGCGCCACTTGTTCTCCTGCACGTGCCAGGGCGGCATGGTGGGGATAGTCCCGCCGTTGTCCAGGATGGTGGAGAACTCGTGGACCAGGCACTGGGTCAGGGCCGCGATCGCGCCGACCTCCTCCAGGGTGGCCAGGCCGTCGCAGATGCGCATCTCGATGGTGCCAAGGTTGGGCACGGGCCGGATATCCCAGCGGATCTCGGAGAGGGCGTCGATCACCCCGGTGGTGAACATGTCCTGGACGTAGGACTCGTAGTCCTCCCAGCTGCCGAACTGGAACGGCAGGCCCGCGGTGGGCAATTGCTGGAACATCAGGGCCCGCTGCGAGGCGTAGCCGGTGTCCTCGCCGCCCCAGAACGGGCTGGAGGCGGAGAGGGCCTGGAAGTGCGGGAAGTAGTTGACCAGGCCGTCGAGCACCGGCAGGACCTTGTCGCGGCTGTCCAGGCCGATGTGGACATGGACCCCATAGATCACCATCTGCCGGCCCCACCACTGGGTGCGGTCGATCAGCTTGGCGTAGCGTTCCTTGTCCGTCACCGGCTGCAGCTGCGGCGGGCTGAACGGATGGGAACCGGCGCAGAAGACCTCCACGCCCATCGGGTCCGTGACCTCACGGAGCGCGGCGAGGGATCCCGCCAGGTCCGCCTTGGCCTCAGCCACCGTGGTGCAGATCCCCGTGACCAGCTCCACCGTGTTGAGCAGCAGCTCCTGCTTGATGTGCGGGTGCTCGTCGTCCTCGTTGAGTTCCGGGTGCCGGGCGGCGACGCTGCGCAGCACCTCCTTGGCCACCGAGGCGAGTTCGCCGGTCTCGGCGTCGACGAGGGCCAGCTCCCATTCGACGCCGAGTGTTGACTGCCTGGATGAAGCGAACTCGATCTTCATGCGGTCCCTTCGCTGTAGTGGCGGCGCTCGCCGGTGGTTATGTGCGCCGTCACCGCCGCCGGGGCGGCGAGCGGGGGTATGGCAACAATGTCCCAAGTCTAGTGCAGGGGTAGCATCGAGCTGGTGGTCAAGTTACAGCTGATGCGTGAGAGTCTTCACAACCGGAACCTGTTGCCCGTGACCGCGGCGCTGCTGGCGGGGCTCGTGCTCCCGGCCGCCGGATGCTCCGCCCCGGCCGCCCCAGGCACCGGCCCCGCCGGGCAGTCCGGCCAACCCTCCGCCCCCTCCGCGCAGCCCCTCGGCTGGGGACCCGAGCAGGCCGACGCCGACGCCGCCGCCCGGGCGGCGGCGGGAATGTCCCTGGAGCAGAAGGCGGGCCAGGTCCTGCTGGCCTCCTTCGTCGGGCTCGACGTCGAGGCGCACGCCAAGACGGTGGAACGGCTGCACCTGGCCGGGTCGATCGTGATGGGCGACAACGTTCCCGCGACGGCGACCGGCCAGGTGGACACCACCGCCATGCGCGCCGCCACCGACCGGCTGCAGCGGGCGGCCCGTGCCGACGGCCGTGGCTGGCCCGGCCTGATCGGCGTCGACCAGGAAGGTGGGCTGGTGGCCCGCCTGCGCGCCCCGCTGACCGAATGGCCGGCCCCTATGAGCTTCGGCGCCGCCGGCAGCGACCCGCTGGCCACCGACGCCGGGCGGGCCCTCTCGGCCGAACTGGCAGGGGTGGGCTTCAACGTCGACTTCGCCCCCGCTGCGGACGTCACCATGGGTCCGGCGGATCCCACGATCGGTGCCCGCTCGTTCTCCGGCAGCCCGGACACTGCGGCCGCCGTCGGGACCGCGTTCTCCAAGGGCATGCTGGATGCCGGCGTGCTGCCCGCGGCCAAGCACTTTCCCGGCCACGGGTCCGTCAGCGTCAACTCGCACCAGGGACTCCCGGTCCAGGGCGCCAGCCTGGACCAGCTCCGGTCCCGTGACCTCAAGCCCTTCCAGGCGGCGATTGACGCGGGCCTGCCCATGGTGATGACCGGCCACATAGCCGTGCCCGCCCTCCAGCCCGGAGTCCCCGCCTCCGTCTCGGCCGCCTCCTATGCCGAATTGCGCCGCATGGGGTTCAGGGGCGTGGCGGTCACCGACGCCATGAACATGGGTGCCGTTACGGAGCAGTTCCCCAACGATTCGTCCGCGCCCCTGGCGCTCGCGGCGGGGGCGGACCTGATCCTGATGCCCGCCTCGGTGGACACCGCGCACGCCGCGATTGTCTCCGCCGTCCGCAAGGGCAGCCTGCCGGCCGCACGCCTGGACGAGGCCGCGCGCCGCGTCGTGACCATGCAGCTCTGGCGCGGACGCAGCCAGCCGGCCCATGCCTCGGCGCCCGGCAGTGGATCGGCCCTCTCCGAGAAGGTCTCGCAGGAGGCCATCACGGTGCTGTCCGGGCCGTGCAAGGGTCCGATCGTGCCCGCGAGCGTCCGGGTGACCGGCGGCACGGAGCAGGACCGGGCCCGCTTCGCTGCCGCCGCCCGGCAGGCCGGCATCGGTGTCGGGTCCGGCCCGGTGGTGGCGCTCATCGGCTATGGCGAGGGCCCCGTGACGGCCGACGTCGCGGTGGCCCTTGACGCGCCCTGGCCGCTGGAGAAGTCCGCTGCCCCGGCCAAAATCGCCCTCTACGGCCGGAGCCGGGAAGCCTTCGAAGCCCTCGCGGCGGTGCTGGGCGGCAAGGCGCCGGCGCCGGGGAAACTGCCGGTGGCCGTGGGCGCGCAGGGCCCGGGGGCCGGCTGCGCCTAGGCGCTGAATCTGGGAGCTGCACCAGAGAGCTGGACATGGCCGCTGTCCCTAGGCAGGGTACGGTCCCGCCCGGTGGCGTTTAATGGAGCGGTGCCTATCCTGAACAAAGACATGACGCTGTGTATCTCGCTCTCGGCCCGCCCAAGCAACAACGGGACGCGCTTCCACAACCACCTGTACGAGCAGCTCGGCCTGAACTGGATCTACAAGGCCTTCGCCCCCACGGACCTGGGCCAGGCGATCGCCGGGGTCCGCGGGCTGGGGATCCGCGGCTGCGCCGTGTCGATGCCGTACAAGGAGGACGTGATCGACCTCGTGGACGTCATGGACCCGTCCGCGAAGGCCATCGACTCGGTCAACACGATCGTCAACGACGGTGGCACCCTCACCGCCTACAACACCGACTACACCGCCATCGAACAGCTCCTGCAGCGCAACGCCGTGCCGGTGGACTACTCCGTCTGGCTCCGCGGTGCCGGCGGCATGGCGAAGGCGACGGCGGCCGCGTTGCGCGACGCCGGGTTCCGGGACGTCACCATCATTGCCCGCAACGAGGACGCCGGCCGGGCGCTCGCCGACCTCTACGGTTTCGCCTGGCGCGCCGACGTTCCGGCCCAAGGCGATGGTGTGGACCCCGCCGCGCTGCTGATCAATGTCACGCCCATCGGCATGGCGGGCAGCGCCGAGGCGGACGCCCTGGCCTACCCGCAGTGGGCGGTGGAGGAAGCCGAGGTGGTATTCGACGTCGTCGCCCTGCCCGCCGAGACGCCGCTGATCAAGGCCGCCCGGACCGCCGGGAAGAAGGTCATCACGGGCGCCGAGGTGGCCACCATCCAGGCGCTGGAACAGTTCGTCCTCTACACCGGCATCCGTCCCAGCGAGGAGCAGGTCCGGGCCGCCGAGGAGTTCATGCGCGCCCAGTAAGGTCGCCGCCCGGCGCTACAGAGCCCTACGGGGCGACTGGACGTACCGCGACGGCAACCCGGTCCTCGCCGATCCGGGTGAGGACCAGTGTGGCCTTGTTCTTGGCCTTCTTCGCGGCCCGGCCGCCGGGCAGCAGCTGCCCGCGCAGTTCCTCCGGGGTCACGGCCACGCCGCGCTTCTTGATCTCGAGCACGCCGATACCGTTCTCCCTGACCCAGGCTTTGAGGGCCTTGACGTTGAGTGGCATCACCTCGAGGACCTCATAGGCGCGGGCGAACGGGGTGTCCTGCAGTTCGGGGGCGCAGATGTAGGCGATGTGCTCGTCCACCAGGTGTCCGCCGAGCCGGAGCGCGACGTCGGCCACCAGTCCGGCGCGGATCACGGCCCCGTCGGGTTCGTAGAGGTACCCGGATACCGGGCCCACGGGGGCCGCCGGGCCGCCGTCGAAATCCTCGACGCTGGTGAGCTCCGCCGCGCCCCGCGGGCCGAGCACCAGCGCGGCGCGGCGGATGCCCGGGCGGCGGACGGAGTTGAACCACAGGGCGACCTCGGTGACGTCGCCGCCCACCGAAACCCACTGTGCCTCGCAGTCCGCGGGAATTGCGGTGTGGGGGATCCCGGGGCCCATCTTCACGCCGACGGCGCGGCCGGAGGCGGCCAGCGACTCCACAAAGGACAGCGGCGGGGAAAAGTCTTCCGGGTCCCAGAGCCTGGTGGTGCCCGAGGTGGACGTGGTCCGGCGGGCCGGGTCCAACCAGACCCCGTCGATCCCGTCCAGCGGCACGGATTCCGCGTCGGCGTGCACCACGGTGGCGTTCCGGAACGGGATCAGGTTCATCGTGGCGCAGGCAGCGGTGGTCTCATCCAGTTCCACCGCGGTCACGGTCAGGTCCAGGGACGCCAGGGCCATCGCATCGGCGCCGAGCCCGCAGCCCAGGTCCGCGACGTGGGTGACCCCCGCCTCCGCGAAACGCTGGGCGTGCCGGGCGGCGACCGTGAGCCGGGTGGCCTGCTCCAGGCCGGCACGGGTGAAGATCATCTGCCGGGCGAATTCGCCGAACTTGGCCTCCGCCTTGGTCCGCAGCCGGGACTGCGTCAAGGCCGCGGAGACCAGATCCGCCGGGTGGCCTGCCTTGCGGAGCGCCGCGTTGAGCTGGAACGCCTCCTCCTCCCGGTACGGGCCCAGCGAGGACAGCAGTTCCCACCCCGCCGGATTGAGCAGTGGTGCGATCTGGTCCTGCGGTGTCTCAGCCATGCCATCGATCGTAGTTCAGGCCCGGGAACCCCGCGGCGCCCACTAGGCTTGACGGCATGAAGGACAGGAACACGGAAACCGATGGAACGGCGGCGGGGGAGGCCCCGGGCCGTCGGGGATTGGCCCGCTACGCCCGCCCGGCGCTGATCGCCGGCGTCGTGGCCGCCGTCGTCTGCGCCGCGTTGCTGGTGATCATCTTCCTCCTCGACACCTTCAATGCCACGGTTTACTCGGTGGACGGCAAGGACGTCGCGGACGCCACCGACGAGGCCCGGGCCATCCGCGACACCTACGCCGGGGTCCGGATCGGCAGCATCATCTTCCTGATCGCCGGCCTCCTCGCGGCCCTGGCCGGCGGCTTCCTGCTCTACCGGACGCGCAACGACGCGCCCCGGGTGGACGAGGACGACGACGGGCTGGAGTGGGACTACGACGACTTGGCGGGGGAGTAGCCGGGCTGCTTGCCCATCCGGACATCAGGCGGCCGTTCGCCACAGATGAACTTCTGGCACTCACCTTGACCGAGTGCTAACTCCTTACATAGAGTCGTCATTAGCACTCCCCCTAGGCGGGTGCTAACACCAAAGCATCAGCTGCCAGGCTGCTGCCGGCACCGCGACGACGGTCTGTACGCATGGCACCACCGCTTTGAAGTCCATGAATTTGCTGACGAAAAGGAGAGGTCCGAGTGTCGGTCTCTATTAAGCCTCTTGAGGATCGTATTGTTGTCCGCCCGCTCGAAGCCGAGCAGACCACGGCCTCCGGCCTGGTTATCCCGGACTCCGCGCAGGAGAAGCCGCAGGAAGGCGAAGTTGTCGCGGTAGGCCCCGGCCGCTTCGATGACAACGGCAACCGCGTTCCCGTCGACGTTGCCGTTGGCGACGTCGTCATTTACTCCAAGTACGGCGGAACCGAAGTCAAGACCGGCGGTGTCGAGTACCTCGTACTGTCCGCCCGCGACGTTCTGGCGATCGTCGTAAAGTAACTCTCTTGGATCCCCGCGCCGCCGGACCGTCAGTGATGAACGGGACGGCTGCGCGGGGTTCTTTCGTGAAAGGACAACACCATGGCAAAGCAGCTCGCGTTTAACGACGCTGCCCGCCGGTCCCTCGAGGCCGGTATCGATAAGCTCGCCAACACCGTCAAGGTGACGCTCGGCCCCCGCGGCCGCAACGTCGTGCTGGACAAGAAGTGGGGCGCCCCCACGATCACCAACGACGGCGTGACCATCGCCCGCGAGGTTGAGCTGGACGACCCCTACGAGAACCTGGGCGCGCAGCTGGCCAAGGAGGTCGCCACCAAGACCAACGACGTCGCCGGTGACGGCACCACCACCGCAACGGTGCTGGCGCAGGCCCTGGTCAAGGAAGGCCTGCGCAACGTTGCCGCCGGCGCCGCCCCGGGCCAGATCAAGCGCGGCATCGAGGTCTCCGTCGAGGCCATCGCCGCCCGCCTGCTGGAGAACGCCCGTCCGGTTGAGGGCACCCAGGTGGCCAACGTTGCCGCCATCTCCGCGCAGAGCGACGAGGTCGGCGAACTGCTGGCCGAGGCGTTCGGCAAGGTCGGCAAGGATGGTGTGATCACCATCGAGGAGTCCTCCACCACGCAGACCGAACTCGTCCTTACCGAGGGCATGCAGTTCGACAAGGGCTACCTGTCCCCGTACTTCATCACCGACGCGGACCGCCAGGAAGCCGTCCTCGAGGACGCCCTCATCCTGATCAACCAGGGCAAGATCTCTTCGCTGCAGGACTTCCTGCCGCTGCTGGAGAAGGCCCTGCAGGCCTCCAAGCCGCTCTTCATCATTGCCGAGGACGTCGACGGAGAGGCCCTGTCCACGCTGATCGTCAACCGCATCCGCGGCACCCTGAACGTCGTCGCCGTCAAGGCTCCCGGCTTCGGTGACCGCCGCAAGGCCATGCTGCAGGACATCGCGACCCTGACCGGCGCGCAGGTCGTCTCCCCGGAACTGGGCCTCAGCCTGGACACCGTGGGCCTGGAGGTCCTCGGTACCGCGCGGCGTATCACCGTCACCAAGGACAACACCACGATCGTCGACGGTGCCGGTTCTGCCGAGGACGTCGCGGCCCGTGTCGCACAGCTGCGCGCCGAGCTGACCCGCACCGACTCGGACTGGGACAAGGAAAAGCTGCAGGAACGCCTGGCCAAGCTGGCCGGCGGCATCGGCGTGATCAAGGTCGGCGCCGCCACCGAGGTCGAGCTGAAGGAAAAGAAGCACCGCATCGAAGATGCCGTGTCCTCCACGCGCGCCGCGCTGGAAGAGGGCATCGTCTCCGGCGGCGGTTCGGCCCTTGTCCACGCCCTCAAGGCCCTCGACGAGGACCCGACAGTCAAGGCGCTCGACGGCGACGCGGCAGCAGCCGTGGGCATCGTTCGCCGGGCACTGACCCAGCCGCTGCGCTGGATCGCCCAGAACGCCGGCTTCGACGGCTACGTCGTTGCCGCTCGGGTGGCGGACTCGGCCGTCAACCAGGGCTTCAACGCGAAGACCGGTGAGTACGAGGACCTGATCGCCGCCGGCGTGATCGACCCCGTCAAGGTCACCCGCGCCGCCCTTCGGAACGCTGCCTCCATCGCCGCGCTGGTTCTCACCACCGAGACCCTGGTGGCGGAGAAGCCGGCCGACGAAGACGAGCACGCCGGCCACCAGCACTAGGCCAACGTGTAGTTCCGGCTGCACCACGTGCACCATCTGCATCAGAGAGAGGACGCCCCGGCATTGCGCCGGGGCGTTCTTTCTGCTTTCCCGGCTGCGACGGGAGAACATGGCCGGTTCACAAGCTCCTCACAGTCCGCTCTGCTTAACTCGCTGGGTGCACCCCGGCGGCTGGCACCCCCGGCGCACCTTCCGTAGAGTGGAACACTTAGGTTTCGGCGGCCCGATGCAGGCCGTACGTGGTGAGGAATTTTGATGACGCAGCAGGCGGGGCTCCAGGAAGCGGCTCCCACGGGCGTTCCGGCCCGTCCCAACCGGAAACCCGGCTACCGGCCCGAGATCCAGGGGCTGCGGTCGCTGGCTGTCCTGATGGTGATGACCTATCACATCTGGTTTGGCCGGGTCTCCGGCGGTGTGGACGTGTTCCTGCTGGTGTCGGCTTTCCTCATGACCCTTCAGTTCGTGGGACGTTACGACGACGGGCGTCCGACCGCCCTGGTCAAACACTGGCTGCATCTCTTCCGCCGCCTCATCCCGGCGGCCGTCGTCGTGGTGGTCGCCACGCTGGCGGCGATGATCTTGTTCCTTCCTCGGACCCGGTGGCTGGACATCGTCGGCCAGGGTTGGGCGTCCCTGGTGTATTCCGAAAACTGGCTGCTGCAGGCCCAGGCCACCGACTACTACGCCTCGGACCACTCCTCGGCCAGCCCCTTCCAGCATTTCTGGTCGCTGTCCATCCAGGGGCAGGTGTTTATCCTGTGGCCCCTGATCTTTGTGGGTGCCGCGCTCCTCGCCAAGCGCTTCCGCCTGAAGTATCGGGCGCTGTTGGCCTACGTTTTCGGGCTCATTTTTGCCGTCTCCCTCGTGTACTCCATCGTCTTCACCGCGGCCAGCCAAACCGAGGCTTACTTCGACACCGGCGCCCGCCTCTGGGAATTCGCGCTCGGATCGCTCGTGGCGCTGGTCCTTCCTCTGCTCCGGATCCCGGCGCCGTGGCGGGTGCGTCTCGGGTGGCTTGGCATCGCCGCGATGTTGAGTTGCGGCTTCCTGCTGGACGTCCAGGCGTCCTTCCCCGGCAGTATCGCGCTGTGGCCCACCCTGGCCGCCGCCTGCGTGATCGTCGCCGGTCAGACCGGTAGCCGGTTCGGGGCGGACCGGATTCTCAGTTCCCGGCCGCTGGTCCGCCTCGGGGACATGTCCCACGCGATGTATCTCTGGCATTGGCCGCTCTTGGTCGTTGCGCTCGCGGTGCAGCAGCGCGGCCACGCCGGTCCAGTCACGGGTTCGGCGATCATCGTAACCACCATAGCGCTGGCCTACCTGACCACCCGGTTCGTGGAGCGCCCGTGGCGGCAGTGGAAGTGGCCGGAGGTGAGGCGGCGCCGGACGTCGCTTGCGATCGTGGCCGCCCTCACGGTCGCCGCCGTCCCGCTGGCCGGGCTCCAGTTGGCGTTGTACTTCGAGAATCAGGGCATCCTGGCCAAGGCCGCGCGGAATAATCCCGGCGCCCGTGCGCTGCTGCCGGACTTCACAGAGCAGGCCGACGCCGACGCGGCCCTCCTTCCCGCGCCGGAGAACTTGGGCAAGGACTGGGCCAGTTTGCCGCAGCCGTGCAGCGGTACACTCGAGCCCCAGAATGCCACCCTCCGCGGAGTGTGCAACGAAAACACCCAGAACGGGAATTCGGCGAAGAGGGTTCTCGTCCTCGGCGACTCGCACGCAGAACAGTGGCTCCCCGCCCTGAAACCGGTGAGTGATGAGAAGGGATGGCGGCTCTACGCCATGCTGATGGGCGGCTGCAAGCCCGGCACAACTGCGCAGAACGCCAATGCCGATTGCGACAAGTTCAACGCCGCCGTCACCGCGGAGGTCAGGCGCAACCCGCCGGATGCGATCGTGGTGGTGGGCACCGCGGCGTCGCCCTCGTCAAACGGTGAAACGCTGATCCCCGGTCTGGAGTCCAGCCTCGATACGTGGACCGGTCTCGGAATCCAGGTGATCCTGCTGCGGGACAACCCGCGGTTCGAATTCAACATGGCCGATTGTGTCGTGACGAAGGGGAAGGACGACACGGCGTGCCTGCCGGCCAAGAGTGGACTCTTCGCCGCAGATAATCCGCTCGACACCCTGGCGGACAGAGCCCCGAACGTCGTCACACTGGATATGACCGACCTCATCTGCCGTGAAAACGACTGCCCCGGCGTCGTGGGCAACACCTTCGTCTACCTGGATGACAACCACCTCAGCCGCACCTATTCGGCGAGCATGGCCCCGATGGTCAAGGACCGGCTGCTCTCCGCTACCGGCTGGGAGTAGCGCTGCTGCGCCCCTGGCGGGGTCGGGCACCGCGGGGGTGCCGCCGGGTCACCACCCGGTAGAAAAGGAGCACGGCCACCGCGGCCACCACCAGTCCGGCGAGGTTGATGAACAGCTGCACGGCCGAGCCCGCCGCCTTCTGGTACTCGCCCAGCACCAGCGCCACCGCGACGAACCCCGCCGCCGGCACAGTGGTCACCGAGATGAACACACCCACCAGGGCGGTGGAACGGCGGCTGATCACCGACAGCATGCCTGCCACCCCGGCCAGAAGTGCCACGATCAACGAGTACGGTCCCGGGTGGTAGATGAACTCGACGGCGGACCCGGTGTCCAGCGCGGACGTGGGAAAGAGCCCCAGCGGAACGGACAACCACGCGGTGAAGGCCGCCGCGAGCATCGCAACCGGGAATCCGACGCCGAGGGCCAGGGCCGCACTGCGCCCGAGCCGCCACTGCCGCCGCACCAGCGCCACCGCCAGCGCCGCGAGCGGCCCGAATTCCGGACCGACGGCCATCGCTCCGACGATGGCGATGGTGGAGTCGGTGACGATGCCGATCGCCGCCAGCTGGGTGGCGAGAACCAGGAAGGCCAGGAAACTCCAGGTCAGCTTGGCATCGTCCCCGGTCTGCCGGGAGACCTCGTCCCAGATCATCGCGTCCGCGCCCTCGCCCGGCGCCTCAGCGACTGCGCGGTCGGCCCGGTCGGAGAGCAGGAGCTCGGGGGTGGTGACGGAGATGGAGCCCGCGCGCTGCACACCCAGTGACTGAAGCCTCTCCAGCAGCGGATCGACGGCTTCCCGGGCGATCATCACCTGCAGCACGTCACCCTCGGGCACCAGCGAGGTCCCCGGATGCAGCGCCACCTCCGCCACACCTTCCGCATCCGAGCAACACTCGACGACGGCGGAGGTCAGCTCCGCCGGAACGCTTATTCGCACCGTGACGATCACCGGCGGCCTCCTTCGACCCGTTCAGAGTAGCCGGGGGAATGCGGCGGGGTACTCAGCCGCGCGGCCTCAAGGAGTGCATCCTCAGGCGCAGCCGCAATTAGTAAGCACTCTGGCGATTGGCGAACGAAATTACGGTTCGGTAACATTGTTGGTTCGGAATCCTGCCCACAATGTCGATGAATCACCCCGAGGGGTCCCGCGTGTCAGAGCTGCGAATCAATCCCACCCGGCCGCATGCGCCGGCCGGGTCTCCGGCGAGCCGTAAAACGGGCTACCGCCCGGAGGTCCAGGGGCTGCGCGCCCTGGCCGTCCTCATGGTCGTGACCTACCACGTCTGGCTGGGCCGGGTCTCGGGAGGCGTGGACATCTTCCTGCTCATCTCGGCCTTCCTCATGACCCTGAGCTTCGCCCGCAAGGTCGAGGCCGGGAAGCCGCTGCGCCTCGTGCACCACTGGCTCCACCTGCTGAAGCGGCTGCTGCCCGCCGTCGTCGTGGTGGTGCTCGCCGTGCTCGCCGGGACCTGGGCGATCCTCCCCGCCAGTCGCTGGCCCGATGTCCTGAGCCAGGCCTGGGCCTCCCTCTTGTACCGGCAGAACTGGCTGCTCGCGGACACCGCCGTCGACTACTACGCCCAAGACCATTCGGGTGCGAGCCCGCTGCAGCACTTCTGGTCCCTCTCCATCCAGGGGCAGGTCTTCGTGCTGTGGCCGCTGATCTTCGCCGGAGCGGCGCTGCTCCGCCGGGCACTGAACCGCTGGACTCCACTGGGGACAAAGGGCGTCAGCTACCCGCTGCTGCTCGCGGTGGCCTTCGGTGCGGTCTTCGCCGCGTCACTCGTCTATTCCATCGACCAGACCGCCAGCAACCAGGCCTACGCGTACTTCGATACCGGGGCCCGCCTCTGGGAGTTCGCCCTGGGCTCGCTGCTCGCCCTGGCCCTGCCGCACCTGAAGCCTGGCAAGGCGCTGCGCGTGGTGCTGGGCTGGGCCGGCCTCGTGGCCATGCTCTCCTGCGGACTGCTCCTGACCGTCGACCGGTCCTTCCCCGGCTTCATCGCCCTCTGGCCCACGCTGGCCGCCGCCGCCATCATCGTCGCCGGGCAGAGCGGAAGCCGGTTCGGCGTGGACCGGCTCCTTACCTGGCGGCCGCTGGTGGCCCTTGGCGACAACTCCTATGCGCTGTACCTCTGGCACTGGCCGCTGCTGGTGCTGGCCCTGGCCGGGTGGGGGATCACCGCGCCGGACCTCTGGCAGGGCCTGGCCATCGTCGCCGTCTCCATCGCGCTGGCGGTGCTGACCACCCGTTATGTGGAGAAGCCGCTGCGCGAATGGCACTGGCCGCAGAGCCGGGCCTGGCGCTCCGCCGTCGTGATCGCCGCCTGCGGGGCCCTGCTGGCCGCCCCGATCACCCTCTGGCAGGGTCGCATCAGCGCGGATGAGGCCGCCGCCGCCGCGCAGCCGCGGGACCTCACCCCCGGGGCCGCCGTCCTGGCGCCGGAAAACGCCGGCAAACCCACGCCGGAGGCGAAGATCATTCCCGCGCCGCAGGCGATGAAAAACGAATGGGCGGACATCGACGGCCTCTGCACGGACGCGAACGTGCCCAGCAACCCGCTGCTGCAGGGTTGCCTGCAGAACAGCCGCCCCGAGCATGTGACCAAGCGGATCGTGGTGCTCGGCGACTCGCACGCCCAGCAGTACATGGCCGCCCTCGGCCCGGTCGCCAAAAGCCACGGCTGGGAGGTCGTCACCCTGCTCAAGGGCAACTGCCGGTTCGGCGGCGAATCGGACCAGCGTGACGCCGACTGCAACGCCTTCAACAAGGCCAGCGCCGAGTACGTCCTGGAACATAAGCCGGATGCGGTGTTCACCGTCGCCTCCCTGACCCACAAGGACGCGCCCTACGAGACCGAGGTTCCGCAGTACCTTGAGGGCATCAAACCCTTCACCGACGCCGGGATCGACGTCGTCGGGATCCGGGACAACCCCCGCTTCACCCAGAACATGCCCGAATGCGTCCAGAAGAAGGGCGCCGACGCCGCCGCGTGCAACGTCCCGCTCCAGGAGTCCCTGGCCGCCGCCTCGCCGCTGGATGACTACCGCGGCAAGGTGCCCCGGCTGCACCTGATGGACATGAGCGACTTCATCTGCGCCAACGGCACCTGCCCCGCCGTGGTGGGCAACGTCTACGTCTACAAGGACGACAACCACCTGACCAAGACCTATGTGCAGACCATGATCCCCATGTTCGAGGAGCGTCTGCTCGCGGCGACCGGCTGGAGCTGAGCGGCGCCTGCGCGCCGTCGCGGCGCCTGTGTGCCCCCGGCCGGCACCCCGGATGAAGTGGCTCACACCCGCCGCCCGGAATATGGGGATCGGCGCCAAGGTTCTACTATTTATTCAACACTTCTGCACAGGCCACGCCCGTAATGACGGGCTGGTCATCTGCTGCAACCCCTACCCGTGAAACCCAGAAACCCAAGGTAAGAGGCGCACTCATGACCCAGCCCGAACACGACCCCTTTGGCTTCGTCGGCCTGACCTACGACGACGTTCTGCTCCTGCCGGGGCACACCAACGTCATCCCCTCCGACGCCGACACCTCCTCCCGGATTTCCAAGCGCATTTCCGTGAAGACCCCGCTGCTCTCGGCCGCGATGGACACGGTCACCGAGTCCCGCATGGCCATCGCCATGGCCCGCCAAGGCGGCCTCGGCGTCGTCCACCGCAACCTCTCGATCGCCGACCAGGCGGACCAGGTGGACCGGGTCAAGCGCAGTGAATCCGGCATGATCACCAACCCGCTGACCATCGGCCCCGAGGCCACCCTGGCCGAGCTCGACGAGATCTGCTCGCACTACCGCGTCTCCGGCCTCCCCGTCGTGGACGAGGGCATGCGGCTGCTCGGCATCGTCACCAACCGCGACACCCGCTTCGTTCCCGAGGCAGACTTCGCGATCCGGCTGGTCAGCGACGTCATGACCAAGATGCCTCTGGTCACCGGCCACGTGGGCATCAGCCGCGAGGAAGCCTCCCACAAGCTGGCCACCAACAAGATCGAGAAGCTGCCGCTGGTCGATGACCAGGGCCGGCTCAAGGGCCTGATCACCACCAAGGACTTCACCAAGGCCGAGCAGTACCCGCTGGCCACCAAGGACGACGAGGGCCGGCTCCGCGTCGGCGCCGCCATCGGCTTCTTCGGCGACGGCTGGGAACGCGCCATGGCCCTGATTGACGCCGGCGTCGACGCCCTGTTCGTGGACACCGCCAACGGCCACTCGCAGGGCGTGCTGGACATGATCCGCCGCCTCAAGTCGGACCCGGTGGCCGCGCACGTGGACGTCATCGGCGGCCAGGCAGCCACCCGCGAAGGAGCGCAGGCCCTGATCGACGCCGGCGCCGACGGCATCAAGGTCGGCGTGGGTCCCGGCTCCATCTGCACCACCCGCGTCGTCGCCGGCGTCGGCGTCCCGCAGATCACCGCGATCTACGAGTCCGCCAAGGCCGCCATCCCCGCCGGCGTGCCGCTGATCGCCGACGGCGGCCTGCAGTACTCCGGCGACATCGGAAAGGCCCTGGTCGCGGGCGCCGACACCGTCATGCTCGGCTCCCTGCTGGCCGGCTGCGACGAGTCCCCGGGCGACCTGATCTTCGTCAACGGCAAGCAATTCAAGCTCTACCGCGGCATGGGCTCCCTCGGCGCCATGCAGACCCGCGGCAAGAACACCTCCTACTCCAAGGACCGGTACTTCCAGGCCGACGTCTCCGGCGATGACAAGCTCATCCCCGAAGGCATCGAGGGCCGGGTGGCCTACCGTGGCCCCCTCGCCTCCGTGGCCTACCAGCTGGTCGGCGGCCTCCGCCAGACCATGTTCTACACCGGCGCCCCCACGGTCCCCGAGCTGAAGGCCCGCGGCAAGTTCGTCCGGATCACCCCGGCCGGGCTGAAGGAATCCCACCCGCACGACATCCAGATGACGGTCGAAGCGCCCAACTACGGCGCACGCTGACCCGAACAGGGTGCCCGACTGATACCCGAATGGGGCCGTTCTGATCACTCAGAACGGCCCCTTTCGCGTGTCCGCGGCGTTGGGCGCGTGACCTAGGCTGAAGCTATGTCCGAACTGCTGCCCGCGCGCGAACCGGCACGGAAGCTCGCCTTGCGGCCCTACGCCCGGGCCGTAGCGCAGGTGCTGCGGGTCAGTTTCCGCGCCTCGCCCGCCGCCGTCGTCATGAAGGTGGCCGGCTCGTTGATCTCGGCGCTGTTGCCGCTGGTCACCACCTACTTCGCCGCGCTGACGACGACCGCGCTGGCCGCGGCCTACGCGGGCAACGCCGCCGCCGGGCAACAGGCGATCGTCTACGTCGTCGTTACCGCCGCCCTTGGCCTGTTCTGGGGCGCGTTCAGCAGCGTGGACCGCTACATCCAGCAGCTGATGAGCTTCCGGGTCGGCGCGATCGTGGGCGACCTGATGTACGAACGGTTCCTGGCCCTGGAATTCTGGCGCTACGACGACAAGGAAACCGTGGACCTCTACGACCGGGCCAAGCGGTTCTCCGACTCCTACGCCCGGGTCCTGGACCGGATTGCCGCGATTTTCACGCAGCTGGTCTCCGTGGTGCTAGCGATCGGCGCACTCTGGCTGGTCAGCTGGTGGATCGCCGTGATCGTGCTGGTGGCGATCGTGCCCAGCGTCTACCTGCAGTTCAAGCTCTCCCGGGAGCAGATCGCCCACTGGAACACCCAGGTGGATTCGCGCCGGCAGCGGCGGATGATCGAAACCAACCTGCTGCGGCCCCAGCACATCGCCGAGATGCGGCTCTATGGGATCGTCGGCTACCTGATGGGACTCCGGTCCCGGCTCCGCGACGCCGACGAGAAACGGCGGCTGGACTTCCAGAAACGCTACATCCCGCGCCAGCTCGCGGCGGACGCGCTCCAGTACGGCGCCGAGGTGGTGGCGTTGATCTGGGTCGTCGGGCAGATCATCGCCCGGGCCCAGCCGGTCGGCCAGTTCCTGTACGTCCAGCAGATCGTCAGCCGCGCCCTGTCCACGGCGAACAACCTGGTCTCCTCCCTGAGTTCCATTGACGAGGACCTCGCCAACCTCAAGGACTACGAGCTGTTCATGGCGCTACCGGTGCACTCCGAGCACGCGCCGCCGCTGCTGCGGGCACCCCGCACCGTGGAACTGCGGGATATCCGCTTCACCTATACCGGCAGCGACCTCGAAGTCATCAAGGGCATCTCGCTGACCATCCGGCAGGGCCAGCACGTCGCGATCGTGGGGGAGAACGGCGCCGGCAAGTCCACCCTGATCCGGATCCTCGCCGGGCTGTACCACCCCGACTCGGGCCAGGTGCTGCTGGACGGCGTCGACCTCGCCGCCGTCGACGTCACCTCCTGGCACCGCCACCTGGCGGTGCTCAGCCAGGAGTTCCTGAAGTACGAGTTCGCCACCGCCGCGGAGAACATCCGCTTCGGCGACGTCGACGCCCCGCGGGACGACGCACGGATCCGCCGGGCAGCGGCAGACGCCGAGGCGCTGGACTTCATCCTCAAACTCCCCAACGGCCTGGACAACCACGTCAGCAACTGGATGGAGGACCCCCGCGGGCGCAAGGGCAGCGGCCTCTCCGGCGGGCAGTGGCAGCGGCTGGCCATGGCCCGGAACTTCTACCGGGACGCCGCCTTCATGGTGATGGACGAACCGACGTCGGCGATCGACGCGCTGGCCGAGCACCGGATCTTCACCCGGCTGTTCGCGGACCGGAGCAGCACCATCATCGCCATCAGCCACCGGCTCGCCACGATCGAGAAGGCCGACGTGGTGTACATGCTCGAGGACGGCCGCGTGGTCGAGCAGGGCACCCACAAGGACCTCGTCGCCCTGCGCGGCCGCTACTTCCGGATGTTCGAATCGCAGTTGAGTGACGCCGACGCCGGCTGACCTCCAAGAGGGGAGGACCGCAGGCTGCCCCACCGCACGGCTCAGTCTCCAGAAAGGATCGTGGTGCGGACCGTCGCCACGGCGGGCCGGGCAGGGACGCTGCTGAAGCCGAAGGTTACCGCCGGCCGGATCGGCACCAGCGCGCCCTGGTCTTCGCCGTCCCAGCGGACCCGGGCGTCGTTGATCCGGTGCAGGTCGGTGACGCCGTAGAACTCCCGCCTGCCGTTCCCGGCGGTGCCGGCGGTCCGGGCGCCGGGGCTGAGCAGGGCGGCGAGGGGGTTGATCGCGGTCAGCCAGGCCGGGTGGACGGCGAGGCGGTGAGGGACCGCCCGGAGCCCGATGCCTGTCACCGTGCGGGTGCCGATGCCTGCCTCGATTGCCAGGGGACCGGCGGCGACGGTGAGCCGGCCGCCGTCGAGCCCGGCGTCCACGTCCACAATCTGCACTTGGTCGAACTGGTAGGTGGCGGCGACAAACTCCGCCACCGCCGCGGAGGGGGCCAGCAGCAGCCGCCGTCCGGTGGCCTCCTGGACCATCACATCGGCGAAGGCGCCCAAGGGGGAGGAATGCCAGATGCCGATCACAGCACGGAAACCGGACGCGGCGCCAATCCCGGCGATGTGTCCGTCAAAAATCCAGCGCTCGGCCATGATTAGTGCCCGGCCACGGTCAGAGCGGTCCATACCCGACGGCACCGCGGGGGTCACGCCAGGTAGCCAGGTCTGCTTCCACCGCGGCACGGAGGCTCGGGTCCGTGCCGATCCTGCGGCGGAAGGATTGCCGCCCGCGGCCCAGGACCACGGCGGGGACCAGAATGCAAGCCGCCAGGAGCGCGACCATCAGGACGTAGGCGCCGGCCACCGCGGCCAGCGTTGAGCCGCCCCGGGCAGCGATGCCGGGGGAGACGAACCCCAGGATGGCTCCGAGGACTACGGCCAGCACCGCGACCATCATGATGCCGCCGCGCGCCGACCCCGGGCCGCGGGTGACCAGGCTGGCGCCGGCGTCCGGCAGCGTTGCGCGGACCCGTTTCCAGGCCACGATGCCCGGCACCGCCAACAGCACTCCGGCCGCGCCGAGAGCCAGGACCCAGGCGGGGTTTCCGGACAGGGCCGAGATGAAGGCCCCCGCCAGCAGCAGCACGGGTCCGGCGGCGATGGCAGCGCTCCAGGCCGCGGCCCGGGCTGCCTGCGCGTCGGCTAACTGGCGCAGGCGGGACGGGGCGTTCGGCGGGCTGACCCGGGCCAGTTCCGGCGAGGCCCAGTGGTCCAGGGGATGCTCGGGTCGGTCCCGGGCGAACGTTGACGGATCGGTCATGCCGGCTGCAGGCCGAGGCCCCTGCGGAGGCTGGAGTCCAGATCCTCTAGGCGGAGGGGGACCGCCTCGCTGCCGTCGTCCCCGGCGCGGAGTTCGAGGGACCCGTCCGGGTCCGCCTTCACGTGCACGGCGTGGGAGGCGCCGTCCGGGAGATGGCGCCGGAGGGTGGCCGCGGCAGGCCGCCCGTCCGGCGACGCGCCCAGGTAGAAATTCACCATCTCGACGGCGGTAACGATCATGCCCTCGGCATCGGTGAGCGGTCGCAGTTCGTGCACCCCGTATTTGCTCAGGCTGAGGATCAGGGCGCCGTCGGCGGAGCCGAAGAGGAAGTACACGTGGTCGGCCTGGGGGGTGACCAGTGCGATTTCCAGCCACGCATCGGCACCGGCCAGTGCGGCCGCCACGCTGGCGGCCTGCCCGACCGGCACCAGGGCGTCGGCCTCGACGGTCATCAGCCCCCGTTCCAGGAGCGTGCTGACCCCTGCCTGTTCCAGCGGCGCGCCGGCGGCATGGTCCAGCCGGAACAAGCGCTGGCACATCAGAGCCGCGTCGGTGCCCGCCAAAGCGACCAGGGCGATCAGTTCGTGCTCGGTGATAAGCAGGGGTGCGTCGTCTTGCGCGGTCATGACTGCCTTTCGGGCGACGGGTCTGGGGATTGGGTGGTGCCGCGGGTCTCTGTCTCTGGTCCCAGTCTAGGGAGAAGGGGGGATGGGCGGCTCAGGTGAGCCAGCCCCACACCTTTTTGGCGCCGTCGGCCACGGCGTCGGCGACATGCGTGGCGCCGTCGCCGATCATTTCCGAGGCTGAGCCGTAGCCCAACTTGCTGGCGAGCAGGCCGGCCCCGCCCCAGGCGACCCCGGCGACGGCAAAGAAGGGTCCCGCCACCGGAACGAAGCTGCCCGCGGCGAGGATGGTGGAGATGCCGCCGTCGATCTTCATCCCGGTGTTGTCCGTCGCTATTCCCTGCGCCAGTTGCAGGCCGCCGGTGATGATGCCCAACCCGCCGGACAGCCGCCCCAGCAGGGAGGTGCCGTTGAGGAGTTGGGTGCCGCGGACGTAGCCGGCTTCGGCGGCCTGGCCGTACTGGGCGCCGAGCATGGGCCAGTTGGTCAGCTTCGTGACCAGCCCGCCCTTGGCCATGGTGTCCAACAGTTTGTCCGCGTAGAGCCCGGCCGAGGTGACGGCAGCGTTCCCTGCCAACCACGGTGCCCCGCCGGCCCCGGCGATGATCGTCTCGAGGCCGGTTTCCTGCCCGGTGCCACCGGCACTGCCGGAGGCGCTGCCGGCGGGAGTGCCGGGGCGGGAGGTGCCTCCGGTGCCGGGGGTTCCCGCGGTTCCACCCTGCGCGCTGGCCGCCTCCTGCTCGTTGGCCTGGGTGAGGAGGAGCTTCGAGGCCTCCGCCAGCGACTGCGAGGCCCTGCTGAGGAGCGGCTTCAGGGTGCCGCTCCACTCGCTGCGGAACCGGCCGGCATCGGCGCCCTGCCAGGCGGCTCCCGCCACCAGGGAGTTGATCCGGCGCTCGGTGTCGGAGAGCCGCGACCCGGACAGCCCCATGGACTTTGACAAGGACCGCAACTGCTCGACGTCGGCGCCGTAAAGGCCAGGGGCCATGGATGGTCCTCCAGGAAGGGATGAATGGGGGCTGGTGTGACCCCAGCGTAGGGGACAGGCCCGCGGGACCGCCATGGGCAGCGCTGCCCATGGCGGCCGGCCGCAGGCATCCCGGGCCGGGCCTGGGATAACCTAGAGCAGTGACTTACGAGATTGAGATTGGCCGAGGCAAGCGTGGGCGTCGTGCCTACTCCCTGGATGACATTGCGATCGTCCCCAACCGCCGTACGCGTGACCCCAAGGACGTCTCCGTTTCCTGGCAGATCGATGCCTACAAGTTCGACATGCCGGTGATCGCCGCACCCATGGATTCGGCCATGTCGCCGGAAACCGCCATCGCTCTCGGCCGTCTCGGCGGCCTCGGCGTCCTGGACCTCGAAGGCCTGTGGACCCGGTACGAGGATCCGCAGCCGGTGCTGGACCAGCTGGCGGCCCTCGAAGCGGAGGACAGCTCCACCGCCGTCACCCGCCGCATGCAGGAGCTGTACCAGGCGCCGATCCAGCCCGAACTCATCACCTCCCGGCTGGCCGAGATCCGCGCCGCCGGCGTCACCGTCGCCGGGTCCCTGACCCCGCAGCGGACCCAGGAGCACTACAAGACCGTGCTGGCAGCCGGCGTCGACATCTTTGTTATCCGCGGCACCACGGTCTCCGCCGAGCACGTCTCCAAGGACCACGAGCCGCTGAACCTCAAGCAGTTCATCTACGAGCTCGACGTCCCGGTGATCGTCGGCGGGGCCGCCGGCTACACCCCCGCCCTGCACCTGATGCGCACCGGCGCCGCGGGCGTCCTGGTCGGCTTCGGCGGCGGCGCCACCACCACCACGCGGCGCGCCCTGGGCATCCACTCGCCGATGGCCTCCGCCATCTCCGACGTCGCGGCCGCCCGCCGCGACTACATGGACGAATCCGGCGGACGCTACGTCCACGTGATCGCCGACGGCGGCATGGGCACCTCGGGCGACATCGTCAAGGCCATCGCCATGGGCGCCGACGCCGTCATGCTCGGCAGCGCCCTCGCCCGCGCCGAAGAAGCCCCCGGCCGCGGCTGGCACTGGGGCCAGGAAGCCCACCACCTGGAGCTGCCGCGCGGCGACCGGGTCAACGTCGGCACCGTCGGCCCGCTCGAGGAGGTTCTCTTCGGACCTGGCCACCACACCGACGGCACCGCCAACCTGGTCGGCGCCCTGCGCCGCTCGATGGCGACCACCGGCTACTCGGACCTGAAGGAATTCCAGCGCGTCGACGTCGTCGTCTCGCCTTACGCCGGGAACTGAGCCGGCGTAGGGGGTAACCGGTCCGCCGTCCTGCCCCTGCCCATCCGCCGAACTTGGACGTAGTGTGGTGCACTACGAGGTTTGATCCGGATGGAGGCGTGAGATGAACAGTTTTCCCGGTGGTGCTCCCAAGGCCGGAGGCGCGCTCGGACCCGACGAGCGCGAAGCTTCCCTGGCCGCGTTGCGGGCAACCGCGGAGCCCGGCAAGGAACTCGACATCCTCATCGTCGGCGGTGGCATCGTCGGCGCCGGCGCCGCGCTGGACGCGGTCACCCGGGGGCTGAGCGTCGCCATCGTGGAGGCCAACGACTGGGCCGCAGGAACCTCCAGCCGGTCCTCGAAACTCATCCACGGCGGCCTGCGCTACCTGGAGATGCTCGACTTCGCCCTGGTCAAGGAGGCGCTGCACGAGCGTGGCCTGATCCTCTCGGTCCTGGCCCCGCACCTGGCCCGTCCGGTCCCGTTCCTCTACCCGCTGACCAAACGCTTCGTGGAACGGCCCTACGTCGGCTCCGGCATCGCCCTGTACGACGCCATGTCCATCACCGGCGGGCACAGCCGCGGCGTCCCCTTCCACAAGCACCTGAGCCGGCGGGGAACGCTGCGGGCCGCCCCCAGCCTGAAAAACGACGCCTTCGTCGGCTCCATCCGCTACTACGACGGCCAGGTCGACGACGCCAAGTACGTCGCGAACCTCATCCGGACCGCCGCCTACTACGGCGCGCATGCCGTGAACCAGATGGCCGTTGTGGACTTCCTCCGGGAGGGCGAGCGGGTGGTCGGCGCCAAGGTAGTCGACCACGAGGACGGCTCCAGCTTCAACATCCGCGCCAAGCAGGTCATCAACGCCACCGGGGTGTGGACCGACGAGACCCAGGCCATGGTCACGGACCGCGGCCAGCTGAAGGTCCGCGCGTCCAAGGGCATCCACCTGGTGGTGCCCCGCGACCGGTTCCAGTCCACCGTCGGACTGATCCTGCGGACCGAGAAATCGGTGCTGTTCGTCATTCCCTGGGGCCGGCACTGGATCATCGGCACCACCGACACCGACTGGAACCTGGACAAGGCGCATCCTGCGGCCTCCAGCAAGGACATCGACTACATCCTCGAGCACGTCAACAAGGTGCTGAAGCGGCCGCTGACCCGGGAGGACGTCGAGGGCGTCTACGCCGGCCTGCGGCCCCTGCTGGCGGGGGAGAGCGACTCCACCGCCAAGCTCTCCCGGGAACACATCGTGGCGCACCCGGTACCCGGCCTTGTCGTCGTCGCCGGCGGCAAGTGGACCACCTACCGCGTGATGGCCAAGGACGCCGTGGACGAGGCCACCCGCACCATGGACGAACGCGTCCCGCCGTCGTGCACGGAGTCCATCCCGCTGCTGGGCGCCAGCGGCTTCAAGGCGGCGTGGAACAAGCGCAGCCGGATGGCCGAGGAGACCGGGGTGCACGTGGCCCGGGTCGAACACCTGCTCAACCGGTACGGCTCGATGGCCCCGGAAGTCCTGGCCCTCATAGCAGAGAACCCCGAGCTTGCCGAGCCGCTGCCCGGGGCCGACGACTACCTGGGCGCCGAGGCGGTCTACGCGGCCAAGTTCGAGGGCGCCCGGCACGTGCAGGACGTCCTGACCCGCCGGACCCGGATCTCGATCGAGGCCTGGGACCGCGGTGTGTCAGCCGCGCCGGTAGTCGCTAAACTCATGGGTGAAGTTCTCGGCTGGAGCGATGCGCAGCGCGAGAGCGAAATCAAGCACTACCTGGCCCGGGTGGACGCCGAACGGCTCAGCCAGGAACAGCCGGACGACGAATCCGCCGACGCCGCACGGCTGGGTGTGGAGGACATCGTCCCGTTGCGCTGACCCGGGCGGGAACGGCCCCAGCCGGCCGGCGTGCACGAAGCCAAACCGAAGGGACAGCTCTTGGCGGAACCACTGGACCGGTACGATGCCGACCTCACCACGCCGCAGATGGTGATCCTGGAGCTGGACGCCGCCGACAAGTACGACGCCTCCGCCCAGCTCGCGCAGCGGATGTTCGAGGCGGGCCGGATCTCGGACCTGGAGGGCTTTCTCTCCCATGTCAACGCCCGGGAACACCAGATGGCCACCGGCCTGCCCGGCGGCGTGGGGCTGCCGCACGCCCGCAGCGAGTTCGTTTCCCGCACCTCGATCGCCGTGGGCATCACCAAGTACGGCAAGGCGCTGGACTTCGGCGCCGCCGACGGTCCAGCCACCGTGGTGCTGCTGATCGCGACGCCGGCGAGTTCGTTCTCCGACCACCTTGAGGTCCTCGCCACGCTGGCCCGCTCCCTGTCCAAGGAATCCTTCCGGGAGTCCCTGCGCCGGGCCTACGACCCGGAAGTCATCGCCGAACTGATCAACTCCTCCCTGGTGTTCTTCGACCACTAAGAGTGGGGCAGGCCCTTTCGTGTCGACTTCGTCGCCACGCAGGGACCGGGCTGCTCCACTCTAGGGGCAGCCGGGACTCCCAGGCCCGTTTCGGTCTTCTACAGGCGGACGAAGTACGGTTAAGGGGTGTTGAAAACCGCCCTCAAACCCCGCTGGATCGCCGGCCTGGTCTTTGCGCTGGTGATCTCGGGGGTCTTCGTGCTGCTGAGCCAGTGGCAGTTCGGCCGCTCCACGCGGTCCGAGGCGCCGGTTTCCACCGCCACCGAAGACCCGAAACCGCTGACCGCCGTCCTCAAACCCGGCGAGTTCTTCCCCGGCACCGCGGCCGACCAGGTGGTTACCGCCACCGGCCACTACGACCCGCAGAAGCAGGTCCTGGTCCCCGGACGGGTCAAGGACGGCGCCAAGGGGTACTGGATTGTCACCGGCTTCGCCGTCCAGGGGGCCCCCGTGCTGATCGGTGCCGGCGGAAGCCCCGAAACCTGGCTGGCCGTTGCCCGCGGCTGGGTTGCCGATCCCGCGGACGCGGCCGCGCCGCCCTCGGGCACCATCGCCCTGACCGGGCGGCTGATACCGTCCGAGGCACCCGTCCCCAACACCGACCCGGGTCCCGGCCGGGCGACCGCCGTTTCCACGGCCGAGCTGATCAACGTCTGGAATGTCAGCAGCTACCCCGGCTTCGTCGCCGCCAGCGCCGAGCGCGCCGGCGGGGCCAACGTCGCCGTTGCCGCGCCGGCGAAGGCCCTGGACATCGGCCCCCAGCCGCCGCAACAGAGCATCAACTGGCTGAACCTCTTCTACGCCGCCGAATGGGTGGTGTTCGCCGGGTTCGCCCTCTTCATCTGGTGGCGGCTGGTCAAGGACGACTACCGCCGGGATCTCGAGGACGCCCTCGACGAGCAGGAACGCGAGCAGTCCGAACGACAGGACCCGCCGCACCCGGACACCGACACCCCGTCCACCCACACCACCACCGACCCGAGAGTGCAATCATGATTGAGCCCAAACCGGCCATCGACCCGCAGCAGCCCGCCGGACCGGGACGACCCGCCGGCAAGAAGCGCCGCTTCGGCGGAACCGAGGCCCAGATCCGCTCCGCGCTGAAGTTCTACAAGGTGTTGGCCTACCTCACCGGTTCCATGCTGCTGCTGTTGTGCGCCGAGCTGATCGCCCGCTACGTCTTCGGCCAGTACCTCTTCGCCGGCGGCACCAACGCGGTCACCGGGCAACCGTTCGGCTTCGGGTTCGCCGACGCCGACCCGGCCGGCGTTATCGGCGGCGTCAACGTCTCGGTCACCGTGCTGATCGTGCACGGCTGGATGTACGTGGTCTACCTGATGTCCAACTTCCGCCTCTGGTCCCTGATGCGCTGGCCCTTCGGCAAGATGATCATCCTGGCCCTCGGCGGCGTCGTGCCGTTCCTCTCGTTCTTCGTGGAGAAGAAGTTCCACGCCGAGGTCGAAGCCGAACTGGCCGCCAACCCGCAGGCACCACAGCGCTATTAAGCCCTTTCTCGGCCCCCGCGCCGCCGCAGACCGTCCGCCACGGTTCGCCGCTGACCTTCACCGGCCGCGCGTGACGCGGCCGGCCTGTGAGTTCGCTTACCCGCCGCACCGCGAATGTGCGGGGGAGCGGGGGCGCAAAGTAGGCTAGAGGGGTGACCACACCCACTGCATCCCAGACGTCCCAAAGGCCGGTCCTGGTTGTTGACTACGGTGCCCAGTACGCGCAGCTGATTGCCCGCCGCGTCCGGGAAGCGAATGTGTATTCGGAAGTTGTTCCGCATACCTACAGCACCGAGCAGCTGCTGGCCAAGAACCCCGCCGCGATCATCCTCTCCGGTGGCCCGTCCAGCGTTTACGCCGAGGGCGCCCCCGGCGTGGGCGCAGACCTGTTCGACGCCGGCGTCCCGGTCTTCGGCATCTGCTACGGCTTCCAAGCCATGGCGAACGCCCTGGGCGGCAAGGTGGCCCGCACCGGCCTTCGCGAGTACGGCGCCACGGAGACCACCGTCCTGGGTGAGGGCCGCTCCATCCTCGAAGGCATGCCGCAGCACCAGAGCACCTGGATGAGCCACGGGGACTCCGTGCACGAAGCGCCGGAGGGCTTCGAGGTCCTGGCCACGACGGCCGGCGCCGACGTCGCCGCCTTCGCCAACGAGGAGAAGTGCCTCTACGGCGTGCAGTGGCACCCCGAGGTCAAGCACTCCGCCTACGGCCAGCAGGTCCTGGAGAACTTCCTCTTCAAGGGTGCCAAGCTGGAACCGAACTGGACCACCGGCAACATCCTTGAGGAGCAGGTCGCCCGGATCCGCGAGCAGGTCGGCGACGCCCGGGTCATCTGCGGCCTCTCCGGCGGCGTGGATTCCGCCGTGGCGGCCGCCCTGGTCCAGCGCGCCGTCGGCGACCAGCTCACCTGTGTCTTCGTCGACCACGGCCTGCTGCGTGAAGGCGAAGCCGAACAGGTGGAGCGCGACTTCGTCGCCGCCACCGGCGTCAAGCTCTACGTCGCCAATGAGCAGGAACGCTTCCAGGCCGCCCTGGCCGGTGTCAGCGACCCCGAGACCAAGCGCAAGATCATCGGCCGCGAATTCATTCGTGCCTTCGAGGAGGCCGAGCGGGCAATCGTCGCCGAGGCGGCAGCGCACGGCGACAAGATCAAGTTCCTGGTCCAGGGCACGCTGTACCCGGACGTCGTCGAATCCGGCGGCGGCGAGGGCGCGGCCAACATCAAGAGCCACCACAACGTCGGCGGCCTGCCCGAGGACCTGCAGTTCGAGCTCGTCGAACCGCTGCGCGCCCTGTTCAAGGACGAGGTGCGCGCCGTTGGCGCCCAGCTCGGCCTGCCGCAGGAAATCGTCGGCCGCCAGCCCTTCCCGGGCCCCGGCCTCGGCATCCGCATCGTCGGTGAAGTAACGAAGGAACGCCTCGACCTGCTGCGCAAGGCCGACGCGATTGCCCGCGCCGAGCTGACCGCCGCCGGCCTCGACAACGAGGTCTGGCAGATGCCCGTGGTACTGCTGGCCGACGTCCGCAGCGTCGGCGTGCAGGGCGACGGCCGCACCTACGGCCACCCGATCGTGCTGCGCCCGGTCTCCTCCGAGGACGCCATGACCGCGGACTGGTCGCGGCTCCCGTACGACCTGCTGGCCCGGATCTCGAACCGGATTACCAACGAGGTCGACGGCGTGAACCGGGTGGTGCTGGATGTGACCAGCAAGCCGCCGGGAACCATCGAGTGGGAATAGCCTTGTAAAGGGCCGGCCTCTCCGGAGGCCGGCCCTTGGCGTTTAATCCTCCGGCCGGTGGAGAGGAATCGACCGCACTATTTTGGCCCCTGCCAGTGTTGCGGCCCCTCCCGGCGGGCCGATCCGGGCTACGCTCGAAGGCATGCCGGTATGGTCCAGGGCGTTCCGCGCGAACACAGAAACCGTGAGCACAGAAAAGAAGGCAGAAGTGTCAGTTGGTCAAGGCCACCCCGAAGGCTCCGAGGAGTTCAGGAAATGGCTGTCGGGACTGAAGCCCGTCACGGGCCCCGACACGATGCTGCGCTTCACAAAGACGCCCGAGGGTTCCATCGACCTGACCCATGCCCACCCGTCGGGCCTGGCGCAGCTGATGGCCGGGCGGCGCACGCGGCTGTCCACCCTCATCCGTGACCGCCAGCAGTACGTCGTGGCGGCGCGCGCCTCCCGGAACCTGCGCTCGAAGATCTTTGAGCTGGCCAACGACCGGGGCATCGACGCGGGGTACCTCTCGGCCGGCACCGTCGTCTGGACCTCGGCCGTCGGCGGGAAGCCGCAGCGGGTCTCCGCTCCGGTCATGCTCACGGCCGTGTCCCTCACGGTCCGTCCCGGCGAAGACGACTACGAGCTGCAACTTACAGAGCAGGCCCGGATCAACCCGGCACTGGTCCGTCACCTGAAGACCATCCACGGCATCGTCTTCGACGTCAACGCCGTGACGCGGATGGCCTACAGCACCGCCCGTTTCGACCCGCTGCCCGTCCTGGACCGGCTCGCGACACTGATCCAGCCGATCCACGGCGCCGAGGTGGAGCACAACCTCCTCGTCTCCACCTTCGCCGATCTCTCCGGCAACCTCGACGACCCGTGGATCAACCCGGAGAACAAGCTCATTGCCGCCCTTGGCCGCGTGGCGGCAGGCGACTCCGTGGAGGTACCCGAGCTCAAGGACGGCCGCTTCGCCAGCACGGACGAGCGGAACCCCGCCGATGAGCTTCTGCTCCTCGACGCGGACTCCGACCAGCAATACGTGGTGGATGCCGTCCGTGCCGGCGACTCCCTGGTGGTCAGCGCCCCTCCGGGAACCGGACAAACCCAGACCGCGATCAACACCATCGGCGCCCTCGTCGACGAGGGCAAAAGCGTGCTGGTGGTGGGGGACCGCCGCGCCAGCCTGGGCGAGGTCTCCGCGCAGCTCGAAGCCCTGGGCCTGGACTCGATGCTGGTGCAGCTGGCCGGGAGCACCACCCCGCTCCAGCTCAAGGGCCAGCTGGTGCGCGCGATCGTGCGCAACGAGAAGTCCCTCGAACCGCAGCTGAAGAACCTGCACGCCACCCTGACTGAGCACCGGCACGCGCTGATGGACCACGTGGCCTCCCTGCACAACGTGCGGGAGCGCTGGGGCTGCTCCCCGTACGAGGCGATGCAATCGCTCGCGGCCCTGACCGCGATCCATCCCGCCCCGGCGACCACCGTCAGGCTCAAGCGCAGCGTCCTTGATAACATCCGCGACCGCGCGGAACTGGCCGAGCGGCTGCGGCGAGCCGCGGAACTGGGCAGCTTCAGCCGGGCCTCGACCCTGAGCCCGTGGCACGGCGCCCGTTTGCTGACCCGCAAGGAAACCCAGGAAGCGCAGCAGGTGGCGCGCTCTGTCGCGGAGAAGCTGCCGAGGCTCCGCGACCGTATGAACGAGGTCGCCGAGCACGCCGAAATCCGGCTGGGGGACACCTTTGCCGAGTGGGGCGACCAGATCGACCTGCTGGTCGCCGTGCGGGGAAGCCTGGACAAATTCACCCCCGACATCTTCGACCGTCCGGTCCACGACCTGATCTCGGCCACTGCTTCCTCGTCGTGGCGACGGGAGCGCAGCATTGATATGCCCTCCATGCAGCGGTCGCGGCTGCGGCGGGTCGCGAAGGAGTACGTCCGGCCCGGCGTCCACATTGCCGACCTGCACAGTTCGCTGGTCCTGGTGCAGGAGCAGCGGGCGGCGTGGTCGGGGTACGCCACCACGCAGCGGCACCCCGCGGTGCCGTCCGGGTTGGGCGAGCTGTCGGGGCTGTACCGGGAACTGGACGGCGAGCTCAAGGACCTCGGCGAGGCCGTCAGGTATACCCGCGACGGCGGCGACGTGCAGAATACGCCGTACCCGGAGCTGCTCGACCGGCTGACCCGCCTGGTGGCGGACACCGGCACCCTTGAGACCCTGCCCGAACGCACGCTGCTGATTGAAAACATGCGCGAGCACGGCCTGGGTGAGCTGCTGGCGGATCTTGCCGAGCGTGAGGTCTCCGCGGACTCCGTCGCCGCCGAACTCGAGCTCGCCTGGTGGCAGTCCGCGCTGGAGGCGATGATCAGCGGGGACGACTACCTCGCCATGTCCGACGGCGATGCCCTCCGGCAGCTGGAGGCGGAATACCGCCTCGCGGACAACGCCCATATCGCCAGCGGCGCTGCCCGGCTCCGGTGGAAGCTCGCGGAGCGCTGGCGGGCGGCGCTGGCAGAGCACCCGCGGCAAGCCGAACTGCTGCGGAGCCTGCTCAAGGACGGCCGGGTCACGCCGGCGGCGCTCACCGCCCAGTCTGCCGAACTCATCCCCATGCTCGTGCCCGTCTGGTCCATCAGCCCGTACCTGATGACGAGCCTGCTGCCCGCCGAACGGCACTTCGACGCGGTGGTGATCCTCGACGCCGAGGCGACCTCCCTGCAGGCAGTGCTCCCCGCGGTCGCGCGGTCCCGCCAGGTTATTGCCTTCGGCGATGACAGGATCGCCAGCCCGCGAACCTTTACCGTGGGTGTCGAGCGGCTCGCGGCGGGAGAGAGCTCCCACCACCGCGTCGATAGCGCCTACCAGAGCCTGGCGGCGGTGCTGCCGGTGCGCAGGCTCCGGACCGTCTACCGAGCCGTGGACGAGGATCTGGTCCGGCAGCTGAGTAAGAACTTCTACGGCGGCGAACTCCGGCGGCTGCCCGAGGGGCAGTCCGCAACCGGGCTGGACCGCGCCCTCACGGTCGAATACCTGCCGGACGGAACGGGTCTCCCAAGCGCTGACCAGGACGGCGTCGAGTCCGTCCTGGCCGAAGTGAACCGGGTTGTGGAACTTGTCTTCGACCACGCGAGGCTGCGTCCGAGGACCTCCCTCGCCGTCGTCACCGGCAGCCTGCGGCACGCCGCCCGGATCGGCGAGGCCATCCGACTGCAGCTGCCGAACTACCCGCTGCTGGCGGGCTTCTTCACCGCGGGCACCGAATCGTTCCGCGTGGTCGACCTCGAACGGGCGCAAGGCCTGGTCCGCGACCGGGTGATCTTCTCGCCCGGTTACGGCCGCACGCCGCACGGCCGCGCGCTGCACAGCCTGGGGCCCCTGTCCGTCGAAGGCGGCCGCGCCAAGTTCGCACTGGCGATGACCCGTGCCCGGCGCTCCCTCCACGTGCTCACCTGCTTCCGGCCCGAGGATCTGGACAGCTCCCGGCTGAGCCACGGGGCCGTTGACTTCTACGAGCTGATCGACCGGGAGATTGCCGGCAACTCGGACCTGGGCAGCCCCGCGTCCCGCGCCGCCGCCAGCGAGCAGGCGCTAGGTGCGGACCCGTTGGTCACGGACCTCGGCGACAGGCTCCGCGCCCGCGGCGCCCGCGTCTGGCACCAGTACGACGGAGCCCTGGACATGGTGGCGGCTGCGGATCCACTGCACACGATTGGACAGGACGACGCCGACATCCCGCGTCCGGTGGCCATCGAATCCGACGGAACCGAGCGTTACCGGCGGATGACCGTCCGCGAACGCAGCCGGCTCCGGCCGCAGCTGCTGGAACGCCTGGGCTGGCGCTACATGGCGCTGTGGACCATCGAGGTCTTTACCGATCCCTCCGTGTGCGCGGACCGGATTGGCGGGTACCTTGGATTGGAGAAGCCGGTGGCGTCCTCCCGGATCGGGACCGCTCCGGGCTTCTCGGACGACATGGAAAGTTTCGGGCTCGAGAGCGCCCGGGACGCGTATGCGGCCACCGGCCAGGCGCCCACCGCCTGGGCCGCCGCGGCGCACCAGCAGGAATTTACGAGCAGTACTAAGGAGGCGGACGTGACCAGTCACCAGAGCGCCGCAAACGACAACCGGAACCATCCCGGCGAAGCCCACGGGGAACCCGCCACGGCGGCCACCATCGATACCGACAGGGCAGCCCGGGCCGGGGAGGGCCGGAGTGCCGGTACCCCGGATCAGGACGCGGACCGGACTGCAGCCAGTGCTTCCGGTCAGCCGTCCCGGGCCGAAGGCGCCGCTGCACACAGCGCGTCCCCGGCAGGGATCCTTCCCACCAAAGCCGCGGAGGATGATCCCCGACGCTGGGGCGACGAGCCCGGCGGGTATGACCACGACGCCTGGCTGCAGGAACAGAAGCCGCCGCACTGGGGCTGACACCAGGGGCGGGGCAGCGCCGGCGCGGGACGGTGAGCAACAGCACGCCCGCAGCGTGACTACGGCCCACCGGGACCAACGAGGACAAAAAATAACTGTCCCTGCGTCGACGCGCCGGCAAGCTTCCTGGACTGCTCGGGGTCGGCCGCAACCACCATCAGCCCGTCCGTATCGCCGACGTCGAGCCATTGCCCGGACCTGCCGCCACGGGCGGAGGTCCAGAGCACCGGGACGCGCGCGGCCAGAATCTCCGACGTTGCCGCCTGCTCAAACCCATTGCCGCCGGTCAGCACGATGTTGACCAGCTGACCGGGGGAGACCAGCTGGATCGAGGCGGGATCAGCCATGCGCAACGGTACGGCGGCGGAACCGGGTGGGCTCCCGGTCAAGAGGCCGGGTCCGACAAAGAACGATGAGCTCAGCAACTGCCCCCGGCTCAACGCGATGCCCAGCTGCTGCCCCTCGGCCGTCGACGGGTCAATGGCCGCGTCAGGTAAAACCCCCGGCGGAACCTGGACTGCGTTGAGATCCCC
>NZ_JBFBKP010000013.1:0-72038 GCF_040702285.1 Arthrobacter sp. NPDC080086 | reverse complement strand
CAGCCGGCGGTCGGCAGGGCGATCAGCGACCCGACGGCCACGCAGAGCAGCAGCGTTCCCATCTGGCCCGAGGTGATGCCCAGGATGTCGGTGACCGCGGGGATCCGGGCGGCCCAGCTGGCGAAGACCAGCCCGTTGATGCCGAAGACCAGGAAGGTGGCCGTGGCCGCCGCTCTGAGGGGTTGGCGGGTCTGAAGCTTGCTCATACGGTTACCACTTCCACACAGTGACGGGCGAGTTCGGCGCGGTCCGCCGGGGTCAGGTCTTTGTCGGTCACCAGGACGTCCACGGCGTCCAGGACGGCCACCAGCGCTACGGCGCCGGCGTCCCATTTGGCCGCCGAGCAGGCGGCGATCACGCGACCGGCCGACTCAAGTCCGGCGCGTTTGACGGCGGCGTCCTCCAGGTCGTGGGCCAGCAGGCCGTCGCGCAGGCTTACCGCGCAGGGGGTGACGACGGCGGTGTCGAACCGAAGGGCCCGGACGGTGGACTCGGTCAGCGGGCCGCGGAAGGAGAGTTCTCCGGGACTCAGGCTGCCACCGGGCAACAGCAGCCCGGCGCGCCGGCCGGCCGTGGGGCCGCCGGCGAGGGCGTTGACGGCGGGCAGGGACATGGGCATGACGGTCAGTTCACGGTGTTGCAGCTGCCGGGCCACCTCGGTGGCGGTGGTGCCGCTGTCCAGCCAGACGTGGGTCCGGTCCCGGAGGAGTCCGGCCACGCCGGCGGCGATGCGGGCCTTGGCCTCCTGGTCCTCGAGTTCGCGCTGGCCGTATTCGGGGTGCTCGCCGCCCGCGACGAGGCTCTGCGCCCCGCCGTGGACCCGGCGGAGCACGCCGTTGAGGGCCAGGACGTCCAGGTCGCGCCGGATGGTGGCGCCGGAGGCGCCGCACTCGGCGACCAGTTCCTCCACGCTCACGTGGTCCCGGCGGCGCAGCAGTTCGCCGATGCGGCGGTGCCGCTGCTCAGTGTTCATGAGCAAACTCTAGCGTTAAACGATCAAATGATCACGCGCAACGCTCATGTGCGCATTCAGCGGACCCGGTCGACGCGCTTTTCGTCCCAGACCGGCTCCGCAGATTCGTAGACCTTGCCGTCGGAGCCGAAGACGAGGAAGCGGTCGAAGGTCCGCGCGAACCAGCGGTCGTGGGTGACGGCCAGGACGGTGCCCTCGAAGTGGCCGATGGCCCGTTCCAGCGCCTCGGCCGAGTGCAGGTCCAGGTTGTCGGTGGGCTCATCGAGCAACAGCAGGGTGGCGCCGGAGAGCTGCAGCAGCAGGATCTGGAACCTGGCCTGCTGGCCGCCGGAGAGGGACTCGTACTTCTGCTCGGACTGGCCCGCCAGGCCGTAGCCGTCCAGCGCGCCGGCGGCGGCCTCGCGGGCCAGGCCGGAGCGGTGTTCGTCGCCGCGGTGCAGGATCTCCAGCAGGGTCTTACCCAGGAGGTCCGGGCGGACGTGGGTCTGGGCGAAGAAGCCGGGCCGGATCCGGGCGCCGAGCTTCACCGTGCCCTCGTGTGGGACCTCGGCGATCTCGACGTCGGAGACGGGCAGGTGTTCGCGTTCCGGGTCGGTGCCACCGGTCGCCAGCAGACGCAGGAAGTGGCTCTTGCCGGAGCCGTTGGAGCCGAGCACGCCCACCCGGTCACCGAACCAGATCTCGGTGGAGAACGGCTTCATCAGCCCGGTGAGCTCCAGCTTTTCGGCCACGACGGCGCGCTTGGCGGTCCGGCCGCCCTTGAGCCGCATCTGCACGTTCTGCTCGATCGGCAGGGCCTCGGGCGGGCCGGCCTCGAGGAACTTCGCCAGCCGGGTCTGCGCGGCGTGGTACCGGTTGGCCATGTCGGAGCGGAACGCGGCCTTGTTCTTGTACATGTTGACGAGTTCCTTGAGCTTCACGTGCTCCTCGTCCCAGCGCTTGCGGAGCTCCTCGAAGCGGGCGTTGCGGTCCGCGCGGGCCTCTACGTAGGAGCCGAAGCCGCCGCCGTGGACCCAGGCGCCGGCGCCGTTGATGCCCGGTTCCAGGGTGACGATGCGGCCGGCGGCGTTGTTCAGCAGCTCGCGGTCGTGGCTGATGAAGAACACGGTCTTCTTCGAGTCGTTGAGCTTCGCCTCGAGCCAGCGCTTGCCGGGGACGTCCAGGTAGTTGTCCGGTTCGTCCAGCAGCAGCAGTTCGTCCGGGCCGGCGAAGAGGGCCTCGAGGACCAGGCGCTTCTGTTCGCCGCCGGAGAGGCTTGAGGCGGGCCGGTGCTGGGCGCGGTCGAAGGGCAGGCCCAGCGCGGCCATGCAGACCTCGTCCCAGACGGTTTCGACGTCGTATCCGCCGGCGTCGCCCCAGTCCACGATCGCCTGGGCGTACTTCATCTGGGTCGGCTCGTCGTCATGTTCGATCATGGCCAGTTCGGCCTCGTCGACGGCGCGCGCGGCCGCGGCCAGCGCGGGCGGCGCGGCGGAGACCAGCAGGTCCCGGACCGTGGAGTCGTCGCGGACCTGGCCGACGAATTGCCGCATGATGCCCATGTTGCCGGAGCGGCCGATCACGCCCTCGTCCGGCGTGAGGTCACCGGCGATGATGCGGAAGAGCGTGGTCTTGCCGGTTCCGTTGGGTCCAATCAGCGCCGTCTTGGTGCCGTCGGGGACCTTGAAGGTCACGCCGTTGAGCAGCTGGGTGCCATCGGAGAGGAAGTAGTCGATGCCGGAAACGTCAATATGGGCCACGCTTCCATCCTCGCACGGAGCCCCGCGGTCACGGCCGCGGGGCTCCGGGGTGCCGGCCTAGCCGGCGCCGGTCAGGAACTCCTTGAGCAGCGGCCCGGAGGTGGTGGCGCCGAGGCCGCCGTCCTCCACGAAGACGGCGACGGCGAGGTCGCCGTGCGTAGCCACGATCCAGGCGTGGGTCTTCGGCGGGTTGTCCGAGCCAAACTCGGCCGTGCCCGTCTTGGCCCCCACCGGGGCGCCGGGAACGGAGGCGAGGAAGCCGGCGTGCCCGGAGGTGATAACGGCGCGCATCATGTCGGCCAGGGACGCCGCCTCGGCCGGGGTCAGCGGGGTACCGGAGGCCGTCGGGGCGGCGGTCGCCGAGGAGGTCGCACCCGGCGACCCGCTGGCGGAAGCACTTGAGGCTGCCGTCGCGGCGGGAGACGCGGAGCCGGTGGAACCGGCCGTCGTTCCCGCCGTGCCGGCGGGTGCATCGGGGTTGGTGACCAGGACCGGCGACACCGGGGCGCCCTTGGCCACGGAACCGGCCATCACCGCCGCCACCAGCGGGGACAGCAGGACCTTGCCCTGGCCGATCATCGAGGCGGCGTGTTCGGTGCCGCCGGCCTGGCCGGGAACCGACCCCAGAAACGCGGCCGCGCCGAGCTTCGGGGCGTCGACGCCCACGCCCAGGGACGCCGCGGTGCTTTCCAGCTGGGCCTGGCTGACCTTGTCCCGGGCGTTGATGAAGGCGGTGTTGCAGGAGTGCGCGAAGGCATCCCGCAGGGCCACCGAGCCCAGCGAGGAGGCAGGGTAGCCCTCCGCGTTCTTGAAGGTCCGGCCGTCCACCTCCAGGGTGGCGGGGCAGTCGACCTTGCTGTCCGGGGTCATGCCGCCGCGGATCAGCGCCAGGGAATCGACGATCTTGAAGATGGATCCGGGGGCGTACTGTCCCAGCATGGCGGTGTCGTAGCCGTTGCTGCCGGGTCCGGAGGCGGCGGCAAGCACGGCGCCGCTGGAGGGCCGGAGCGCCACGATCGCGGACGCCGGTCCCACCTTGGCCAGGGTGTCCTCGGCCAGTTGCTGCAGCTTCGGATCCAGGGTGGTCTTCAGCGGGGCGCCCGGCTTCATGGCGACCTGGAAGAGCATGCGGCGGCCGGCGTTGGGCTGGGCCTGGCGCTGTTCCGGGGTGAGGCCGGGGACCTGGGCAAAGACCTGAACGCCGTCCGTGCCGCGCAGCCGGGCGTCGTACTGCTGCTGCAGGCCGCCCGTGCCGGTGCTGTCCCCGCTTTTGAGGGCACCACCGGATTTCTCGATCTGTTCGGCGCTGGCCTCGGCCACGGAGCCGAGGACGGCGCGGGCAAAGGTCCGCGTGGGGGCGAGCGGGAGCGCATCGGCGATGGCCCGGGCACCGGGGATCGCGCCGATCTGCTCGTCCGTGATGGTCCGGCCGTCCTGGCGCAGGGTGATGGCGGCGACGAAGGCCTGCGGGCCGGCGGCCTGCACCTGCTGGGTGTATCCGGCCGGGTCCACGCCCACCAGGGCCGCGAGCTTCGCGGCTGATGCCGCCGGATCGGCCCCGCCGAGGGCGGGCTTGTCGATGCCGACGTTGACCACCGGGCGGGAGGTCACCAGCGGCACGTCCCCGGCGCCGAGGATATCGGCCCGCTGGGGCGACTGCGTGGAGGTGGCCAGCACCTCGGTGTCGGTCAGGCCGGGCGCCAGCAGGTCCGGCTTCCAGACGGTCTGCCAGGTGTCTCCGGCCTTCTTCAGCTGGGCGGACACGGTGTACTTCCATTCGGATCCGCCGATGGTCCAGCTGATGTCCAGCGGGAGGGTGGCGGTGTCCTTGTCCACGGTGAGGTCGCCGCCGTGGACCGTGGGCTTGGCCGGTTCGAGGGCCTTGAAGGCCTCGTGCAGCCGGTCATTGGCGGCGGAGGAGTCCTTGCCCTGGAACGGGACCGCGCCGACGTCGAGCGCGGAGAGGCCGGAGGCGAGCTTGTTGGCGGCGTCCTGGGCCCCCGAGCGGCCGTCGTCGCAGGCCACCAACGAGGCGGCGAGCACCAGTCCGGTCAGGCCAAACGTCAGTATGTGTTTTTTCCCCATTCGCGCCATTATGCCCTGAGCCCCGGATATCGCCGTGTCACGCGGCGTCCCCCGGGGTCCCGGCGTTCACCCGCCGGGCAGTCTCACCCGCCGGCGGGGCGGATGATCCGGCGTTGCGTCGCCGCGGCAATGGCCGCCGTCCGGTTGTCGACGCCGAGTTTGGCGTAGATGTGCGCCAGGTGGGTCTTCACGGTGGCCTCGGAGATGAACAGTTCCTTGGCGATGGCGCGGTTGGCCAGGCCGGTGGCCAGCAGTTCCAGCAGTTCCAGCTCCCGGGCGGAGAGGGCCGGTTCCGGGTTCCGGATCCGGCCGAGCAGCCGCGCAGCAACCTCGGGGGCGAGGGCGGTGCGGCCGGCGGCGGCGGCCAGGACGGCGTCGCGGAGCTGCTCGGGCGGGGCGTCCTTGAGCATGTAGCCGCTGGCGCCGGCTTCCACCGCGGCCAGGATGTCGGCGTCGGAGTCGAAGGTGGTGAGGATCAGGACCGGGGGCGGGGGAGTCCCGGCCGCGCCGGCGCGGATCCGGCCGGTCGCGGTGACGCCGTCCATGCCCGCGCCCATCTGCAGGTCCATGAGGACGACGTCGGCCGGTTCGCCGAGTGTGTGGAGACGGGAGAGTTCGGCGATCGCGGCGGCGCCGTCGGCGGCTTCCGCGGCGACGGTGATGCCCTCGCAGCCGGCCAGCATGGCCCGCAGACCGGCGCGGACCACGGGATGGTCATCGACCAGCAGGACGCGGATGTCGTTCACGCGGCCGCACCGCCCAGCGGCAGGCGGAGCGCCACCACGGTGCCCTCCCCGGGCGCGGACTCGACGACGAAGGATCCGCCGAGCGCGGCCAGCCGGTCCTGCAGGGAGCGCAGGCCGAAGCCGGAGCCGTCCGTGCGGCCCGCGGTGGCCCGCGGGTCGAAGCCCTGCCCGTCGTCGAAGATGTCCATAGTGACCTCCGTGTCGAGGAATCCGAGCGTGACCACGGCGGTGCCGGCGGCGGCGTGGCGGCGGACGTTGGCCAGGCTGGCCTGGGCGGCGCGCAGCAGGGTGGCCTGGTAGGGCCGGGGCAGCTCAACGGGAGTACCGGTGAGCTCAAGCCGGCAGGCCAGGGGCGTTCCCTGCGCGGCGGCCTCGGCCTCCGTACTCTCGCAGAGCCGGCGCAGGCTGGTCGGCAGCGAGTCGCGTTCCAGGACGGGCGGCTGCAGCCCGCGGACGAAGTTGCGGGCCTCGGCCAGGTTTCCGGCGGCCGTGGCCTGGACCGTGTGCAGCCGCGCGGCGGCGAGGTCTGTATCTCCCGCGGCCAGCGCCTGCTCCGCGGAGCGTCCCATCAGCACGATGCTGGAGAAGCCCTGGGCCAGGGTGTCATGGATTTCGCGGGCCAGCCGGGCGCGTTCGGCGAGGATGCCGGCGTCGTGTTCGCTGCGGGCCAGCTCGGCGCGGGTGCGCCGGAGTTCCTCCGCCACGCGGCGCTGCTCCTTCGCCTCGGTGTAGAGCGCCCGGTAGGCGAGGCCGGTGACGACGGCGAACGCGGCGCCGAAGCTGGGTCCCAGCACCATCGGCAGCTGCAGCGGCGTCCCGGCGGGGCCGCCGCCGTGGAACCAGAGCGCGGCGATGACCAGGGCGGTGCTAACGGCGATCGCGGCGAGGGCACCCGCCCGGGGCAGCACCTGAAGCTGGAGGAAGAACAGCGGGAAGGCGAGCCAGACGAAGTCGGTGCTGCCGGCGATCAGGGCCAGCCAGAGCAGGCACACAAGCGCGAGCCACCAGCGGGCGTGCGGACTCGGGTCGAAACGGCCGGGCAGCGCCGCGTGCCGCTTCTCCAGGACCGTCCCGGCCAGGTAGACCCCGGCGAGGGCGACGGCCAGGACCAGCTGCAGCCAGGCCGCGCCGGTGCCCAGGCCGCCGGCCAGCAGCCGCGCAACCGCCACCAGCAGGAGCACCGCGAAGCCGACGTGCAGGCTCACGCGCAGCACGCGCAGGATCACCGCCGTGCCCGCCGCCTGCCGGGTGTCCCCCGCTTCCCTTTCCATGTCCTCAGCCTAGCTTTGGCATCCTGCCCGGGAGCCCGCCAATGGCCCGCGGGACACCGTAATCATCCTTTTGGATGATCCGGCACCCCTCCGATCGTCCCGCCGGGATCATCCGGGCACCCGATGGAATGGGCACCGGCCCCGGCCAGAGTGGAAGAAAGGCTTTTCAACCCGCAAAGGACACCCATGTTTCTCGCTCTCCGCGACATCCGCTTCGCCAAGGGCCGTTTCGCCCTGATGGGCGGCGTCGTCGCCCTGATCACCCTGCTGCTGGTGATGCTCTCCGGCCTCACCGCCGGCCTCGGCAACCAGTCAACCTCCGCCATCGCCGCCCTCCCGGCGGACCACATCGTGTTCGGCGCCCCCGCCGGGACCACACCCACCGCCTCCTACACGGAGTCCTCCGTCACCGCGGCCCAGCTGGCCCGCTGGAAGAACCACGACGGCGTCACCAGCGCGGAGCCGCTGGGCATCAGCCAGACCCGCTTGCAGGCCGTGGCCCCGGGCGGGGAACCCGCCGGCTCGGCGAATGTTGCCGTCTTCGGCGTGACCGGGGACGGCGCGCTGGCCCCCGCGCAGGTGGCCGAGGGCACCGTGGTGATCGGGGCCGGCCTGGCCAAGGACCTGGACCTCGCACCGGGGCGCCGGGTCAGCGTGGGCGGCAGCTCCCTGGCCGTCGCCGCGGTGGTTCCGGACCAGTGGTACTCGCACACCGCCGTGGTCTGGACCTCCCTGGCGGACTGGCGCACCCTCTCACACCTCACCGACCCGGCCGCCGTGGCCACGGTCCTGGCCGTCGGCACCTCGGCCGGGACGGACCTCGGCGCCGCCGACGCCGCCGCGGGAACCGTCAGCGCCACCCGCAGCGGCTCCTTCCAGGCCCTCGGCTCCTACCGCAGCGAAAACGGTTCCCTGCTGCTGATGCAGTCCTTCCTCTACGGCATCAGTGCCCTGGTGGTGGCCGCCTTCCTGACCGTGTGGACCGTCCAGCGGACCCGTGACATCGCCGTCCTCAAGGCGCTCGGCGGTTCCACCCGATACATCCTCCGGGACGCCATGGTCCAGGCCGCCGCCGTGCTGGCCGCGGGGGCCCTGGCCGGAGGCGCGGCGGGCGCTTTCGGCGGACTGCTCGCCGGGAAGGCCGCGCCGTTCCTCACGGGCCCGGCCACCACGCTGCTGCCCGTCGCCGGCGTCGTGCTCCTGGGGCTCGCTGCCTCCGTCCTCGCGGTCCGCGGCGTCACCCGGGTGGACCCGCTGCTGGCCCTCGGCGGCAACTAACGCGGCGTGCCACCGGCACCCGCACCCTCACCCTAAACATTCCTCGAAAGGCATATTCATGAAGTCCGTCCTCAGCCTCCGCGACGTCACCCTCGACTACCCCGACGGCGGCAGCACGCTGCGCGCCCTGGACCGGGTCAGCCTGGACCTGGCCGCCGGCACGTTCCTGGCCTTGCTGGGTCCGTCCGGATCCGGGAAGTCATCGCTGCTGGCGGTGGCCGCCACCCTGATCCGCCCGAGCTCCGGCACCGTCCTGGTGGCCGGCCAGGACGCGGGGTCCCTGTCCGACGCGGCCCGCTCGGCGCTGCGGCGGGACCGGGTCGGGATCATCTTCCAGCAGCCCAACCTCCTGCCCTCCCTGACCGCCGTGGAACAGCTCCTCCTGGCAGCGCACCTGCGCGGAGAACAGCCGCGGCAGGCCCGGGAGCGCGCCGGGACGCTGCTGGACCGCGTGGGCCTGGCCGCCGCGGGAGACCGCCGGCCGCACCAGCTCTCCGGCGGCCAGCGGCAGCGCGTCAACATCGCCCGGGCCCTGATGGCCGACCCGGCCCTGCTGCTGGTGGATGAGCCGACGGCGGCGCTGGACCAGCAGCGCAGCGGGGACATCGTCCGGTTGCTGCGGGAGGTCACCGACGAATTCGGCGTCGCAACGCTAATGGTCACCCACGACGCGGACCTGGTGCCGCACACCGACGCCGTCGCCACGATGGCCGACGGTCGGCTCTCGCTCGGCGCCCTGCAGGGCGCGCACTAGCCGGCGGCCGCGTCCCCCACCGGGCCCAGTGCGGGAACCGGGAGACCGAAGACGTCCCGGAGCGCGTGCCGGGCGGCGTGGAAGCCGGGCATGCCGGTCACGCCGGGCCCGGGCGGGGTGGCCGAAGAGCAGAGATAGAGCCCGCGGACGGGGGTCCGCCACGGGACGGGCCGGAACACCGGACGGGCCAGCAGACCGCGCAGGTCCATGGCCCCGGCGCTGAAGTCCCCGCCGACATAGTTTTCGTTGTAGGCGCCGAGGTCCGCCGCCGTGGTCACCCGCTGGTCCACGATCAGGTCCCGGAAGCCGGGGGCGAATCGCTCCAGCTGGGCCGTGACCTCGGCGCCCATGTCCACGGTGGACCCGGCCGGGACGTGGCAGTAGGTCCAGAGGATGTGCCGGCCGGCGGGGGCGCGGCCGGTGTCGAAGGTGGAGGGCTGGGAGACCAGGACGTAGGGCCGCTCCGGGTGCTGCCCGGAAGCCACCAGGTGCTCGGCCTCGGCGGTCTCGGCCCGGGTTCCGCCGACGTGAACCGTGCCGGCCCCGGCGAGCTCCGGGGCGGCCCAGGGGACGGGGCCGGAGAGGATGTAGTCCACCTTGCAGGCGCCGTTGCCGAACCGGTAGTCCTCCAGGGCGCGGCGGTAACGGGCCGGGAGCCGGTTGCCGGCGATCCGCAGCAGCCCGGGCGGGGCCACGTCGAACAGGGTGGCCCGTGCCGGCGGCAGGTCCGTCAGGGCATCGATCCGGGTGCCGGTGTGGATCCGGCCGCCGTGCGCTTCAATGTCCGCGATCATCGCCTGTGCGATGGAGGAGGAACCGCCCACCGGGATGGGCCAGCCCCCGGCATGTCCCAGGGCACCGAGGACCAGGCCGGCGCCGGCGGCCGGGAGGGTGGGCAGCGGGGCGACGGCGTGGGCGGCCACCCCGGTCAGGAGCGCGGGGGCGAGATCCTCACGGAAGCGGGCATCCCACAGCCGGGTGCCCTGTTCAAGGGTGCGCAGGCCGAAGACCGCGGCGGCGACGGGATCGCTGGGGATCCGCAGCAGCTGGTTGAGGGCAACGTCCATGACTCCCTCGAGGCGTTGCAGCAGCGGGGTCATCAGCCGCCGGTACGCAGCGCCGTCGCGGCCCAGGGCGGCTGCCGTGCGCCCCAGGGAGCGGTAGCCGAGCGCGGCCCGGCCACCGTCGAGGGGCGCCCCGTGGGAGAGCTCGGGGGTCACGACGTCGATCCGCCGGGAGAGCCCGAACTCGCGGAAGAACGGCGAGGCCAGCGCCATGGGATGGACGGCCGAGCACACGTCGTGCAGGTGGCCCGGTTCCATCAGTTCCATGGTCCGGAGGCCGCCGCCGGGGGTGGGTGCGGCCTCGTACACGTCCACGGCGAGGCCGGCGCGGGCCATCGTCACGGCCGCGGCGAGGCCGTTGGGGCCCGCTCCCACCACCGCGACGTCAGGCATCGGAGCCCACCTTCGCCGTCCGCCACGGCAGGACCGAGGACGCCGGGTGCCGGAGGTCGATCCGCAGCCGGTCAGCGGCGCCGTCGAAGGGACCTCCATGGGGATCGTCCACGCGCTGCCGGCGGATGATGTCCCGGTCCGGCTCGACGACGTCCCAGGCCACCCGCGCCATCAGATATGCCGTGGCCAGCATGTGCGCGACGACGGCCAGGACGTAGTAGGGCATGTCGATGTTGTGCTGGGAGGGGCCGCCGCTGGTGACCTGACCCAGGAACATCCACACGGCCGCCCAGTGCAGTGCCTCGATGGCCTGCCAGATGAGGAAGTCGCGCCACCGCGGCCGGGCCAGGGCCAGCAGCGGGATGAGCCAGATGACGAACTGGGGCGAGTAGACCTTGTTGGTCAGGATGAAGGCGGCCACGATCAAGAAAACCAGTTGCGCCAGGCGGGGACGGCGCGGGGCGGCCAGGGCCAGCAGCGCGATCAGCACGCAGGCGGCCAGGAACAGGTCCATGGCCAGGGAATTGATGACGGCCGCCTCCAGCGGCTTCCAGCCGAGCCGGCCGGCCACCAGGTTGTACGCGAACCAGGGTGAGCTGTAGCCGGCGGGCCGGGACTCGGTGAACTGGTAGAAGTACTTCCATCCGGCCGGGTCTGCCAGCAGGGCGGGAAGGTTCACGGCAAGCCACGCCGCCGCGGCCGCCCCGGCGGTGGCGAGGAACGCCCGGATCCGTCCGGTGCGCAGCGCGAGCACCAGGATGGCGCCGAGGATCAGCAGCGGGTAGAGCTTGGTGGCGGTGCCCAGCCCGATGCAGATGCCGGCCAGGACCAGGTGGTTCCGGGAGAAGAAGTACATGGCCAGGGCCAGGAAACCCACGGCCCACATGTCCCAGTTGATGAATCCGGCCAGGATGATGCCGGGGGCCAGCGCCACCATGGCGGCGTCCCAGGGCCGCCGGCCGGCCGTGCGGGCGGTGACGAGGACGACGACGATCCAGACGGCCACCACCAGGGTGGCATTGACGTCGAAGTACGCGAGGACCCGGCCGGCGCCGGTTCCCGAGCCGGGTACCAGAAGGGCGGTGGCTCCGGCGATGAAGCCCATCAGGACCGGGTATTCGAAGTAGCTTCCGGCGGTGACGAACGGGAAGGCGCCATTGCCCAGTCCGCGGTTTCGAAAGAGTTCGGGGAAGTCGGAGTAGCAGGTGGCGTAAAACTGGCCGGGGGATTCCCAGCCGTTGCTCCGGCAGTAGCCCTTGACCAGGAGTGCCAGCAGCGCGGCCAGGACCGTCAGGATTCCAAGCACCCTCGGGACGGTGAAGAGGCCGGGAGAGACGACACCGGGCGCGGCGCGGCGCCCCATGGGTCCGCCGATCAGTTCGGTGAAGTTCCGTAGCAGCCGGTCACTGCGGGTGGGAACCACCAGTCGGCTCCTCCGGTGCTGGTCCGGCGGCATTGTCTCCTGCATGCCATGAGCTTACCGGGGGTTCGCGGCGGCCGGACGTGGCCCTGGGGACGACGGGCGGCCGGTTAAACGGGGGAGCCCACGCGTTGCCGCGTGGGCTCCTGGCGGGTAGCTCGGAATGGTCAATCTCATGGGTCCTCCTCTGATGGCTGCTGCGGTGTGCGTGACCTGGGCGGTCGGGGCAGCAGCGAATCAGCGGATCAGGCCCATCTGGTGCAGGGTCAGGTAGACGTCTTCACGCCGCTGTTCCAGCAGCTGGGCGTTGAACTGCGTCCGTTCCTTGCGGCCGGGCCGCGGACGGAAGACCGGCACGCGGGGGAGCTGTCGTTTCATTGGTTTCACCTCCCTCCGGAGGGTCGGGATGGAAGTCTGGGCGGGATCCGGCCGAAGCGGCAGGGCTCCGGGGTGCGGTGTGGGGCGGGTCAGGGACGGAACGACAGACACGTGTACTCCTGGGGTGAAGAGGGAAGGAATTTACGGGATATTTGGGCATGACAAATAGACCCCGGATAAATTGCAGATAATGTCACTAAAAGGGCAGCAAAAGAAGAGCCGTTTTAGTGCGTGAATTCGCCAAGCGAAGAATGCCGGGACTGAGCGTGAAAGATGCACCGCCGGGAAACAGAGTTCCGAATTGTGGTGCCGCGCGTTGTGATGGCCTGGCAGGGCGAAGGTGATGAAGAAGGAGGCTTTACCGGCAACTGTCCCGCCGAAGCCCGCGCCGTCCCTGATGCGGGAGGAGTCGGGCTAGCGGCGGTTCTGCAATCCCGGCACGTGGCCGGCGATCAGCGGAATCAGCAGGTGTGCATTCCAAAATTCGGGCGCCAGGCAACAACGGAGGCCGGGTTGGCGGTGAGGGTGAACATCCATCCGCGAGTCAAAGTAATCATTTTCCCAACCTCCTTTTCTGTTGTGCCATCGCTCCGGCTGACAGGCCGGGCGGTGAGCGCCGATACCCCGGCGGGACGCCTCTGGGGTTGGAAATAAAACTACATGATGAATGCAGGGGTTGACCACTTAATCCATAAAGTTTTATGGGAAAAAATTTTAAGGGAGCCGTTTTAGAGGCCCCAGCGCACCACTGCAGGGGTCTTTTTATCCCAGCCCAGGGTGCAGACCTTGGCTGTACCAAGGACGAAATGCCGTCCCTCGTGGGCGTCCAGTCCCAGCCACCGGGCGGTGAGGATGCGGGAGAAATGCCCGTGCGCCACGACCAGGACATTGTCGAGGCCGGACTCCAGCACCCTGGCCACGATCTTGTCCGCCCGAGCCGCGACGTCGTCGAGCGCTTCACCGTTTGGCACGCCGTGGGTCCAGATCAGGTAGTCCGGGTTGTCCTTCCGGATCAGGTCCGAGCTGATGCCCTCGTAGTCGCCGTAGTCCCACTCCACCGCCAGCGTTTCCAGCCGTGCGTCGGGGAAGCCGGCCAGTTCGGCCGTGCGGCGGGCGCGGCGCAGCGGCGAGGTGAGCACCAGGTCGAAGTCGACCCCGTCAAGGACCTTGCGGGCCTCCACGGCCTGCTGCTCGCCCTCCACCGTGAGGGGAAGGTCCGTCAGGCCCGTGTACTGGCCGCTCTTGGACCATTCGGTCTCGCCGTGGCGGAGGATCCAGAGCTGGGGGCGGGGGCCGTTGGCGGGTGCGGGCATTAGGACTCCTCAGAGGGTGCGACGGCGGCGGATTCCGGCTGCGCCGCCCACCATTCCAGCAGTTTGGCTTCGGCGGCGGCGGGCTCGAGCGGCCCGTTCTCCATCCGTACTTCCAGCAGGTACTTGTAGGCGCGGCCGACGACGGGTCCCGGCTTGAGGCCCAGCAGGGCCATGATGGCGCCGCCGTCGAGGTCCGGGCGGACCGCCTCCAGCGATTCCCGCTCGCGCAGCTCGGCGATCCGCGTCTCAAGGTCGTCGTAGGCGAAGGCGAGGCGTTCGGCCTTGCGCTGGTTGCGGGTGGTTACGTCGGACCGGGTCAGCCGGTGCAGCCGCTCCAGGAGGGGGCCGGCGTCGGTAACGTAGCGGCGGACGGCGGAGTCGCTCCAGCCGGCGTCGCCGTATCCGTAGAACCGCATGTGCAGTTCCACCAGGCGCGCAACGGCCTTGATGGTGTCGTTGTCGAAGCGGAGCGCCTTCATCCGCTTCGCGGTCAGCTTCGACCCCACCATGTCGTGGTGCCGGAAACTCACCGCGCCGCCCGCCTCGAAGCGCCGCGTGGCCGGCTTGCCGACGTCGTGCATCAGGGCCGCGAACCGCAGCACGAAGTCAGGGCCCGGGACGGGGCCTTCGGCGCCGGTCTCCAGGCCCGCGGTCTGCTCCAGGACCTGCAGCGAGTGCTGGTAGACGTCCTTGTGGCGGTGGTGTTCATCCGATTCGAGCCGAAGCGCGGACACCTCGGGCAGCACGTATTCGGCCAGGCCGGTGTCCACGAGGAGGTCGACGCCGGTCCTTGGCTGGGCGGCGCAGATGAGCTTGACCAGCTCGTCGCGGACACGCTCGTTGGAAATGATCTTGATCCGCTCCGCCATGGCGGTCATGGCGCGGCGGACGTCGGGGTGGACGGTCACACCCAGCTGCGCGGCGAAGCGGGCGGCCCGCATCATCCGCAGCGGGTCGTCCGAGAAGGAATCCTCGGGCGACCCGGGCGTGGACAGCGTGGAGGCGTGCAGGTCCCGGACCCCGCCGAACGGGTCCACCAGTTCCATCGAGGGCAGCCGGAGGGCCATGGCGTTGATGGTGAAGTCGCGGCGCAGCAGGTCATCGGTCAGGGAGGATCCGAACGCCACCACAGGTTTCCGTGACTCGGGGTCGTAGGCCTCGGCGCGGTAGGTGGTGATCTCGATCTGGAAACCGGCCTTGCGCATCCCGATGGTCCCGAAGGCGCGTCCGATCTCCCAGAAGTTGTCGGCCCATTTCTTGATCAGCGCGACGGTCTGGTCCGGGGTGGCGTCGGTGGTGAAGTCCAGGTCCGGCGATTCACGGCCCAGGAAGAGGTCCCGGACCGGGCCGCCGACCAGGGAGAGTTCGTGGCCGGCGTCGGCAAAACGCCGCCCCAGCTCAAGGACCACCGGGTCAACCTGGAAATCGACGGGGTGGGACTCGGTCTGGTGATGTGGGTGCGACATAGTCTCTTAAGCTTGTCAGAAATCCCCGCCAGCACCACACCGGGACGGACCGGGGACACCGGCCCGTCCGCGGCGGCCCGCGGGGGCGGGCCGAATCCGATTTTCCCGCCGTCCACTTTCCCGTCACGTTTAGGTCATCAAGTCCGGGCAAGAGTAGTTAGAGTGGACTTTATGGCCCACCCCGTACCGAGCGCTCCCGGCAGGAGGACGAACGCACCGTTGCCCTCGGCAATCGGTGGCAACGTCGCGCCGGCGCAGCAGCACGCGGGCCAGGCCTCCCTGCCTACCGTGGAGGAAGTTTCCGCGGGCGGCGTCGTGGTGGATACATCCGACGCCGAACTGCGCGTGGCGATCATCGCCCGGCTCAACCGCGGCGGCCGCCTCGAGTGGTGCCTGCCGAAGGGCCACCCGGAAGGCAAGGAAAGCAACGAGGAAGCGGCCGTCCGCGAGATCGCCGAAGAGACCGGCATCGAGGGCAAGATCCTCGCCCCGCTGGGAAGCATCGACTACTGGTTCACCGTCAGCGGGCACCGGGTCCACAAGACGGTCCACCACTATCTGTTGCAGGCCACCGGCGGCGAACTGACCATTGAGAACGATCCCGACCAGGAAGCCGTGGACGTGGCGTGGGTGCCGCTGACGGAACTGGCGCGGAAATTGTCCTTCCCCAATGAGCGCCGCATCGCCGACCTCGCCCGCGAAGTCCTTCCCGACCACCGCTAGGACCACGTCCGTACGGGCCGCGGTTGCGCCTATTCGGCCGCCCGGGTGAGACGATGAGAATGATGTCTGCCGCCCAGCCCCAGCCCGAGAAGTCCGCACCCTCCGAAGCCGCCGCCCCCCAGGCCGCCCGCGCCGGAGAGGCCCGGTCCAGCGCCGTCATGGCCGCCGGGACCCTGGTCTCGCGGTTCCTCGGATTCGCCAAGACCTGGATGCTGGCGCTGGCCCTGGGCCTCGGCTCGACGGTCACCGACACGTTCATCAATGCCAACAACCTTCCCAACTTGATCTTCCTGTTGGTGGCCGGCGGCGTCTTCAACGCCGTCCTGGTCCCGCAGATCATCAAGGCCAGCAAGGGCCCGGACCGCGGCGCCGACTACATCAGCCGCCTGCTCACCCTGGCCGTCGTCGTGCTGTTGTCCCTGACGCTGGTGGTGACGCTGCTGGCGCCCACCGTGATTGACCTGACCACCCAGGGGTATTCACCGCAGCAGAAGTCCCTGGCCGTGGCGTTCGCGTTCTGGTGCCTGCCGCAGATCTTCTTCTACGGCCTCTATGCCCTGCTGACCCAGGTCCTGAACGCCAACGGCGCGTTCGGGCCCGCCATGTGGGCACCGATCCTGAACAACGTCGTCGCCATCGCCGGCCTCGGTATGTTCATCTGGATCCTCGGCACCAACGAGGCCAACCCGCACACGCTGGACAACTGGGGATCCTTCCAGACGTTGCTGGTGGCCGGGTTCTCCACCATCGGCGTCGTGGCGCAGACGGCCATCCTGATGATCCCCGTGCTGCGGCTCCGGCTGGGGCTGCGTCCCCGTTTCGGCTGGCGCGGGGTGGGGCTGGGACAGGCCGCCAAGCTCAGCGTGTGGACGCTGGCGACGGCGGCTGTGGGGCAGCTGGCCTTCCTCTACATCATGCGCATCGCGACCATCCCCGGCGCCGAACGCCTCCGGCTCCAGGCCGAAGGACAGACCGAGGCGGCCGCCACGCTTCCCGGCAACGCCGTGCTGGAGGTGGCCAGCCAGCTGTACCTGCTGCCGCACTCGATCATCGCCCTCTCGCTCGCCACGGTGCTCTTCAACCGGATGACCCGCGCCTCCCAGGACGGGGACCGGGCCGGACTCCGCCGCGCGCTCAGCCACGGCCTGCGCACCATGGCGGTGGCGACAGTCTTCGGTGCACTGGCCCTCTTCGCACTGGCCGGCCCGCTGGGCATGTTCTTCTCCGGCGGTGACCGGCAGGACGGGGTCATGCTGGCCCAGACCCTGACCATCCTGGCCCTCAGCACCCCGTTCATGAGCGCCAACTTCATGATGTCGCGGGTGTTCTACGCCAACGAGGACGCCCGCACCCCCTTCTACATCCAGCTGGTCCTGGCCCTGGTGAACGTGGTGGCGGCCTTCTTCATCCAGTTCCTGCCCTTCGACCGGATCATCTTCGCCATTGCACTCCTCTACACCGGCGGCAACATCCTCTCCGTGATCGTCAGCGCCGGCTTCCTTCGGCGGCTCCTGGGCCACCTGGACGGCCCGCGCGTCGCCAGTTCCTACATCAAGATGGGCTACGCGGCCCTCGGTTCGGCTATCGCCGGGACCGGCGCCCTCTGGCTGCTGGGCAGCTACAACCCGGACGGCTTCGCCTGGAGCGGCCGGATCGCCGCACTGGCGACCGTCGCCGTCGTCGGCCCCATCATGCTGGCCGTCTACTTCGTGCTGCTGCGGGTGCTGCGGGTGAGCGAGCTCCAGGACCTCCTGCAGCCGCTGCTGGGCAGGCTGCGCCGCCGCCCGGCCGCCGCGGGTGCGGCAGGCGCCGCAGGGACAGGGGCGGACGCCACGGGCGAGGCTGGTTCCGGCTCGGGCGAGGAAGTAGCCGGGGAGGTTCCGGCGGCACGGACCGCACCGGTCCGGACGGTCCCCCAGCGGGCCACCACCTCCCTGGACACCGGTCTCATCCCGCGGATCTCGGGAGAGTTCGATTCGGCGTCCTTCCGCGTGGGTCCGGACGTCCGCGAGGAGGACACCAGTGGCTGGGGCCCCGACGGCGGCTACCTCCCCGAGGAGGAACGGCCCGCCACGTCTCGGGGCGGGGCGGGCCAGACGGAGATTCCACTGCCGGGCCGCCGCACCTACCAGGGCGACCCCGGACGCAACCCGTACTTCCCGGACGGGCAGGGCAACAAAAAGTAAGCCGCACCCCGAACGGAGGCCGTGGTCACCGGGCGCAACACCAGCATCAGTTAGGATCGAAGACTAACAAGGGGAGTTGCAGACCTGGGGTCCACCGGCTTTACCGGGGGCCGGCGTTGACCGTTAACGTCACCGGGGCCGGCAGTTCCGGACAGCCTAGGAGGAACACGTGTCCCACCCGATCGATGTCGGATCAGTACTCGGCGGCCGCTACAAGGTGACCGCCACGGTTCTGACCTCGCATGACGAGGATCTGGTGCTGGACGGCGTGGACCAGGTGCTGAACCGTCCCGTGAGCATCCTCGTTGCTGGCCCGGGAAACGCCGACCAGGTGGCCCAGAGCGCCCGCGAGGTGGCCACCGGCGAACGCCCCGGACAGGTGCAGATCCTGGACCTCGGAGTCAGTGACGACGCCACCTACCTGATCACCAACCACACCTCCGCGGCGGACCTGCTGGACCTCGTGGTCAGCTCCAACCCGCCCTACGTGGAGCCGTTCTTCACCGACACGCTGGGCAGTGAGATCTTCGGCCAGGCCCGGTCGAACGAGCCCGAAACCTATGACGGCCTCTACGACGACGAGGAAGTCGACGCCGGCTACATCAACTACGGCGACCAGCAGCAGCGGCCAGCCACCCAGCCGGTGGTTCCGCCGCGGCAGGCCCCCGCCCCGCCGGCAGCAGCGCCGAAGACGGAGCACCGGGGAGCCGGAGCGGCCGCCGCCGCAGGTGTTGCCGGAGCAGCCGCAGGCGCGGCCGCCGCGAAGGCAGCGAAACCGTCGAAGGCCCCGAAGACCGCACCGCAGGACGCCGCGCCGCAGCCGACCGTGGCCAACCCGGTCCAGCCGGCACAGTCCGCGAAGTCCGCTCCGACGCCGTCGAACCCCAAGGTTTCCCTGTGGCAGGACGACGATTACGACGACGCCGTCCCGGACCAGCGCACGATGGCACGGGAGAAGTCCTCCGGCCCCGCAGCCGGCCGCGCCGCCGCAACCCTGCCCGCCTTTGCCCGCAAACCCGCCACGGACGGCCCGGGGGACTACGACGACGATGACGATGACGCACCTCGCCGCGAGCCCCGCTCCATGCGGTGGCTGGTCGGCGCGTTGCTGGCCGCCGTCCTGGTCATCGGCCTGATCTTCGCGGTCACCAACCTGGGCGGCCTCTTCAAGGGCGGCACACCGCAGGCAGCGAAGACGACCTCGACTTCCACCGGTACCCCCGAGCAGTCCGGCACGCCATCGACGAGCCAGAGTGCCCCGCCGGCCGCGGTTCCGCCGGCGATCGAATCCGTGTCCCGCCAGGGCAACTTCGACTTTGCGGCCACCTACGACGGCGACCTGGTCAAGACGTACGACGGCAACGCCGCCAGCTACTGGTCCGACATGGAATTCGCCACCGACGCCTGGGGCGGCTTCGCTCCGGACGGCGTCCCGCTGGTGGTCAAGCTCAAGGGCCAGGCCAAGGTCTCCTCCGTCACGCTCAGCCAGCTCGGTGCCTCCGGCGGCAACATCAGCGTCTACACCGCCGACCAGCCCTCGCTCGACGGCGCCAAGCTGGTGGGCAGCAACAGCTTCACCTCGCCGGAGTTGACGCTGCCGTTGCAGGAACCGGTGACCGCGCAGTACGTCATCATCCAGATCAAGAACCTGCCGAAGCTGGCCGCCCCGAAGACCCGCTACGGTTTCGGCCTGCGGCTCGCGGAGATCAAGGTCCAGTAGCCGTTCCGGGCCGTCCCGGCGGCTCCACACCGGTACCCTAGAAGGACGGGGCTAGGCCCCGTCCAAAGGCGTGCGCGGAATATTCACCCGGTGCGCTTAGTTGTGCCATGTGGCCGGCCAACCTGGCGGGTGCATCGACAAAGGAAGAGGTTCACCGTTCAGTGAGCAACGCAGAAAACACCGCGTCCGAAGTACGTGATGTCATCATCGTCGGCTCGGGGCCGGCCGGCTACACCGCCGCGGTGTACACGGCACGCGCCAACCTGAAGCCGCTGCTCCTGGCGGGCTCCGTCACCGCCGGTGGCGAACTGATGAATACCACCGACGTCGAGAACTACCCAGGGTTCCCCGAGGGCATCATGGGTCCTGACCTGATGGAGAACTTCGAGAAGCAGGCTGCCCGGTTCGGCACGGAGATCCAGTTCGAGGACGTCACAGAGCTGGACCTCGACGGCGACATCAAGACCGTCACCATTGCGACGGGGGAGACCTTCCGCGCACGGGCCATCATCCTGTCCACCGGGTCTGCCTACCGCGAACTGGGCCTGGCCAACGAGAAGCGCCTCTCCGGCCACGGCGTCAGCTGGTGTGCAACCTGCGACGGTTTCTTCTTCAAGGATCAGGACATCGCCGTGATCGGCGGTGGCGACTCCGCCATGGAAGAGGCTCTCTTCCTCACCAAGTTCGCCCGCTCCGTGACCGTGGTTCACCGCCGCGATACGCTGCGCGCCTCCAAGATCATGGCCGACCGAGCCCTGGCCCACGAGAAGATCAACTTCGTCTGGAACACCGGCGTCGAGGATGTCCTCGGCGGTGACAAGGTCACCGGACTCCGGGTGAAGAACCTGCTGGACGGCACCGAGTCCGAGCTGGCCGTTACCGGCGTCTTCGTCGCGATCGGCAACGATCCCCGCACTGACCTGGTCAAGGGCAAGCTGGATCTCACCCCGGAGGGCACCATCGCCGTCGAGGGCCGGTCCTCGAAGACCAGCGTCAAGGGTGTCTTCGCCGCCGGCGACGTCATCGACCCGACCTACCGCCAGGCCATCACCGCCTCCGGTTCCGGCTGTGTCGCGGCCGTCGACGTCGAGCACTACCTCGCAGACCTCCCGGTCGCCTAGAACAGCACGCTACCCCTCCACGAAAAGGACAAGGTTATGAGCAACGCAAAAGACGTAACAGACGCAAGCTTCAGCACTGATGTGCTCGCTTCCGACAAGCCAGTCATCGTCGACTTCTGGGCCGAATGGTGCGGCCCGTGCCGCAAGCTGGGCCCTATTCTGGACGAGATCTCGGTCGAGTACAGCGAAAAAGTCGACGTGGTCAAGGTTAACGTCGATGACAACCCGGCCATCGCGGCCGAATACGGCATCACCTCGATTCCGGCCGTCTACCTCTTCCAGGGTGGCGAAGTGAAGGGCAGCGTCATCGGCGCCCGCCCGAAGCAGTACTTCGAGAAGGAATTCGCGGACGTCCTGTCCTAGTTTCTCCTGACCGGCACTGGCCGGTCTCAGCACGGCGACGGCGGCTCTCCCCACTAGGGGAGCGCCGCCCTTTCGTTTCTGTTCCGATGAGAGAGATATCGCGGTTCGCGCGACTGTTTTCTCCTGGCTGCTTGGTTTCACTCAGCAGAGTGAGCGTTCTACCGGTTGGATATCAACCGAATACGAAGGTATATGCAGAGTAAATTTCCTTAGAGCCCCAGAAACCCAATGTCACGGGGGCTGCGTACTAGAGTCACCAGGAGTACCTCGACAAGCAGGTCAATTTTTTCGGTGAATCAAGGAATTGATCCATTTAGTTGTCCAACGCCTTGGCGTTATTACCCGTCCTGCGGAGTGCCGACACCGTCGTGTTTCACGTGAAACGTGCAGTAGCAGCACTGGGCTCCGGCGGATGAAAACCGACTCACCGCAACTGAAATTAGATTGCTGCGACCTTTCGGAGGAACCACTCGCCCGGAACTGGAGTGCCCATCCACTGTTTCACGTGAAACATGACATGTGCGTTCGCCTACTTTTCGAGACACCCTGAACTAGCTGTTGGCACCCTTGGCGGCATTCTCTGAGTCCCGCATCCCAAGGGAGAGTTCGCCGCAGAATGGATTCACGCTCAGCTGCCCTTGCGGTGAGGGCCCTGGATCGAAACGGCTGGACCGAATACGTGCATCTTGATCGGATTCGAAAGCCACCAGGAGGAGTGCTGATGCGGTTCCATCTGCTCCAGTCTCTAAAGAGATGATCAGGCCTCACAAAGAAGTGAAGCCGTGATTCAGCGACCGCAAACACTGCCAAGTCAACCACATTCAAAACACGGATCATCCCTCTTCTAGCTATTACGGTTTACATTCTTCTCTATCAGCTCTTGGACGCTCGACATTTCTCCCTAGTTCTTGCGTCAAGAGGGTAACCACCACCCATCTCCTCACACACGGCCAGTGTGTGCATCGCGGTTGCTTGCGCGGAGAGACGAGCCAATCCCTCTCAATAAACCTGTTTCACATGAAACGTTCAATGCCGGTAGCGGGATGCCTATGGAGGTAAACCTCCGGAGGCATGACATCAAAGCAACCAGATCGCGGTCGCAGGTACCGGGGATCAGGTTCCGGAGTGACGATGCTATTCAGACCAAGGCCTATCCTTGTTTCATGTGAAACCCTCACAACCCCTCCCAGTCTCCACCTTCACCCCAACCCTATGCCCAGGGGGGCGACGAGAGCGGCGGAACGAGCCTCCCAGCAGACGACGAGGGTGATGCGAGGCTCCTAGGCTTCGGATCCGCCTGTCGGCCTCGAAGCCGAAGGAGCAAGGAGGCCCATGGAGGCATGGCAGGGCGCTACCCAGGCTGAAGAGCCCATCCTCTACCTTGCCTCGGGTGCTACACCCATCCAGGCCCGATACTTCCCAGGGACCGTTAAAGTCGCGAGTTGTGGGCCGCCTCGACCTACAACGGTTCGCACATGACACCGGCAGTCAGGTGGAAGTGATCAGGTATTCAAACCGACAGCGGTAATGGTCAATTACGGGATGATCAGGTGAATTTGGGGAACTCCGGAGAGACCAGGTCAGAAGGACGAGTACGCCCAGGCACTTCGCGAATGGCGCCGGATCGGGGATTGGGAGGCATGAGCATTCGCGGCCGTCCTCCGCTGTTCCCGCCCTGCTGCGATGTAAAGGTGTTCGATGGACCCAAACATCTTCGTATCGATACCTAGCCTGTAGAGCCCTAGAGCCGATGGCGTCTATGAGTTCCTTGGGTACCCGATTCCCACCGGGGACCCACCTGACCATAGGGACCTACGCGAAAAATCCTGCTACGCGCCCGATTCAGGGAATGAACGGAACCACAGTGCGCTCTGGGGAGGACTGCAGGATGGTTCCATTCACGCCGAGCCGAGGTCGGTCGCTTGTCATCCCACCTGGGTGCCCATCACTCCCAAGGGTCGGCTGCGCCAGTTGGGCACGTAGTGTTCTCCTAGCGGCATCAGTGTGGGCCTGGCGCCCGCGCGAGGCACTCGTCCGTAGGGCCAGATCATCCTGAGCAACACACGACAAGCCCCCATGAGAGCGGCCGACTGCCATTCCGGGGAAGCCCGTCCTGGTCGTGGCTAACCCGAAGCGCCATGAACCTCAGCAGGACCGGCGCATCCCAACGGAACTTGCCTGAGCCCCAACGCACCGAACTGAGTATGCCGTCCCATATTAGGGGCCAAGCCTAACCACCTGGTGCTGGTCACTCTGGGACGCAGAGGAACCAGTTCGACCAATTGGCCTCAGAATTCATGGACATTGCCGTTACCAACTAGATTGCCGTCGCTCAGTCGACGGTACTGGCAACTCCCAACATAGACACAGGGGGAGTGCCGGTGCAGTTCCACCGGCAGCCCTAGCTGCGGATCCCTCAGCCCCGTGGAACAAAACCCTACGGCGCAAGTCGGCACATCAGCCCGCTGGCGAGGTGACAACGGTGGACATCACCCCGGACAGGGGCCAGCCTTCAATCACGATGTCCGTTCTCGAGCCTCTCCAAACGTGGATATCCACTGTGGCTATCCACAGCGATATCCACAGTCCATCGAGAGATTGCACACAGTCTTATCCACAGCCTCGCGATGCCTCATCAACAGTTCCCCTCGAGGGCGGGTCGGCCCGGATCAATCTCGCAGATGAGGAGAGGGCCGTCTCGTGGAGAAACGGAGTTGTTGGTTTTGTTAGATGGCCGGGCCACCGGCGGAAAGTTAACCCATTTGTGGCGAGATTTCGGCCAGTTCTGGGGATATTCGCCGGCACTCTGCCCGGCGGCAGTGTTTCACGTGAAACAAGCGCTGTCGCGCCTACTCCCACCGCTTACTTCACCCCAAGCAATATTCTCGGGTGCGCACATCTGAGACCATCTAGACCACGATGACCGCCGATCTTTCCACAAAGTTATCCACAACAATATCCACCGGCAAATTGGCTCTCAGAACCTGTGGTGATGGCTGCGAAGTTCGCTCTCGGCCGGTACCGATTCAACTCACTCACGCCGACCCTAAACCCTCACTCCCGGGCCCGGGGACTCAGTGGCGAACCACCGATCGCATCCACCCTTCGACTGGACACTGTTAGTCGTCGTTACCTGCTCACCGTCTTGCCGGTATCGACATTGGCCATGCCTGACAAACCCGACGAGCAACTCCCATCCAGATATCATCCGCCCCTGGCCACGGGTTCAGCCGCCGCGGGCAGGGGACCGGCTTCCGGGGTGTGGAGTCCGCCGTGTGGCCCGGCCGACCGCGTGCTTGGATCTGAGATGCGCACTCGGTTCTCCCCCGGCCGGCGTCCCCGAGCCGGCGTCCAGGGTCTGGGGGCCGGCATCTCGAGGCCCGCAATCCGCAGTCCGGCCTCCGGCGCCCGGGGGTCCAGGGTCCGGCTCTGGGTTTTGGTTTCGGAGCCCGGAGGTCCGAGGTGCGTCGTCGCAGGGGAGATTCTCCGACGCGCGGCCCGGAAAAGACCTTCCCTATTAGGTACTATCCGGCAAGCGATCATCTAGCCATGGGACTCCAGCGAGCATGTTGTCCCAGGCTGCCTGCTCTATGCGCCCCTTCGAACATCACCAGACGGGACTGGGCAGCTGACCCCGATACCTGGCGCTTGCCGCAGATCAGTACCGCACATGAGAACAAAAGGCCACGACCTCGCCACGGGCAGTTTGTACAAGCCACTGATGCACCCGCCGAGCCCATCGAGAGCACTTTGGCGAGAACAAGCAAGGGGAGTGCGGCACGGGACGAGAATCGGCTAGTCGGAAGATGCCCTGCGGGATCCGCTCTCGGTCGCTGAGGCAATCCTCAGTAGCCGGACCCCACTGATGCCGCAGTACACTAATCAGACTCGCGGTGGCACCCATAGGTTCAGGAGTGCACAACACTCAGGGTTGAGCGTCAAAGCGTGGACGAGCCCAGGAGCTCGCACACCTCCTTGAGCGCCCTACAGGCCCCAGTCTGAAGCCAGGTCGCCTCAGTGCTAGTGGTAGCGCCGTCGCTATCCCGGGAGACCCTCAGTAGGCGGCCCCGCCTCCGCGCCCGTGCGGCTTCTCGGCCCTCCGGTGGGGCCTGATGCCCGAGAACCCGACCCCCAGGACAATAGCGCCGAGCCGACGCAAACCGTTTCACGTGAAACATGTACACAGATCCATGATTGATTTGTAGGCTCCAGGCTTTTCATCCACGGCCTGTGCGCTTGTAGTCGAGACCTACCCTTCGCGGAACTCCGAGGTTGTCTGCGGAACGCAGAGATGTGGATCCACCTGTCCAAGGAGGCAACAGCCCATCGTGCCGGCAGACCTTTCGAAACCTTCAGGGAGGACCTACGTCGGAATATCGCGGCCGACGTCTCGGAACGTCCTGTCTTATCAAGCAAACCACTGATCAGGCTCATAGGCGCGGGCTTGTTTCACGTGAAACAGCATCGAAAACAGCAACCGCGAATAGAGACAAGCCGAAGGATGCCTTGGTTGCTGCCTCAGTATCTTGTGATCGCCGCTTCGGCCCCCTTACTTGAAAACGCCTAGGCGCCCCCAACAGGGGATGAGCACCCGAACAACAACAGTAAATCTGCCGCAGGCTACCGAGCGCGAATAGCGACCAATCACCCGGAAGCGCCTCAAGAAAACCAGACGCACACCTCGCCTCACAACTAGTTCAAAGCTAAGTGGCATGAGATGAGTCCTGCCGAGGCCACACAACGGGCGTTCGGCTGGCCAAACCGACGAATAAGGAATTGGGGTGGGGCCTAAAGTTGGACTGTAATCACCTCGAATGCGTCCGAAGACCCACCGTCGGCCGGGAACTCAATGCGCGCCAGGCAGGCTCGGGAGGCACCGTACAGCGCTGCAGAAGCAGGAAGGCGCCACCGCCCACGTCCAGCTCGAAGAGGGCTAGAAAGCGACATCCGGGGGATCTAAGCAGCCCTCTATGGTCATCATCATCCGGTGAACCCGCAATCCGGTCTGACGTCAGGACGTGGACTCCCGGGCCTGGCACGCAGCCGACGGGGCGTACCCAGACTCCCAGGCCCCTCGGCCGTGCGCCAAACACCGCACCGCGCCGCCGCACGCCCACAAAAGCGGCTCAGTTTGGGTGGCCTCATCCACCCACCCCGGTAGGCAAACCAGGACCACCCAACTTACTGCGTGCGCGTTGGCCGGTAGGTAAGACTCCTTGAACTGGCTGTGCCAACCGACGTGCCGCCGCTACCACCAGGGTGTCACCTTCAACATCGGTGAGGGTACGAACGAGGGATTCGCACCCAGTGTGGACGTCATGACCACCCAACAGCCACGAACACGTAGAGCAACCAGCCGGCGCTGGGCACACAAAAGAGGGCCCGTCTCACACGAAACGGACCCTCTTGAAGATGAATGAGAACCCTAGGTTGGATTGCCCGGCGTCAGCACATCCATGATGCGGTTCAGGTCTTCCACGCTGGCGAACTCGATGCTGACGCGTCCCTTGCGCGCACCGAGGGAGATCTTCACGTTGGTATCCAGACGGTCCGAGAGCGACGATGCCAGGTAGTCCAGACGTTCGTGCCGTGCACCGGGGCGGGGGATGTTGTTCTTGGCCGGGGCAGCGGGGCTCTGGTAGAGAGTGACGGCCTCCTCAGTGGCCCGGACAGACATGCCCTCGGCAACAATCTTCTGGGCCAGCCGTTCCATCGCGGCGGCGTCCGGAAGTGCCAGCAGGGCGCGGGCATGCCCGGCCGACAGCACACCGGCTCCAACACGGCGCTGTACCAACGGCGGGAGCTTCAGCAGACGCAGGGTGTTGGACACCTGCGGACGGGACCGGCCGATTCGGTCCGCCAACTGCTCGTGAGTGGTACCGAAGTCTTCCAGCAGCTGCTGGTATGCAGCGGCCTCTTCCAGCGGGTTGAGCTGGCTGCGGTGAAGGTTTTCAAGCAGTGCGTCCCGAAGGAGGTCATCATCGGTGGTGTCACGGACGATTGCGGGGATGGTTTCGAGGCCGGCGGCCTGTACTGCCCTCCACCGGCGTTCACCCATGACCAGCTCGTAGGGTTCTCCACCTTCTTCGGTTGAAGTTCGGACGACAATTGGCTGGAGGACGCCGATTTCACGAACGGAGTGAACGAGCTCCGCCATGTCGTCCTCATCAAAGACAGATCGCGGCTGTTTGCGGTTGGGGTGGATATCGCCGACCGGAATTTCAGCGAAGCGGACCCCGGGGACCGCAACCAGGTCCACGCCGTTATCGGCAGCCGGAAGCTCGGGCTCGGACTCTTCAAGCGCAGGGGCCTCGGCCGCCACCTTCGATGCGGCCGCACGATTCCGTCCGGACGTGCCCGGACCAGCCGGGGCGGCAGACTTACCCTTCGCCGCGGCGGCAGGCTTCCGGGTGGCTGCCTTAGTGGTCGTGTCCGACGGAGCCGGTCGGGACGTCGTCGTCTCCTCCGGCCCAGCAGATGTGGACGCAGCAGACTCGGGGGCAGCAGCATCAGGGGTTGCCTCTACCGGGGCTTCCTCGACAGCCGGCGCCTCGCCGGAGCGCTTGCTGGCCGGCGGGAAAAACAGATCCACGGGCCGGGACGGGGCCGCACCGTTTCCGGAGGCGTTAGCCGAGGCGGAACTTGGAATCAGTGCGCCAAGTCCGCGGCCCAGGCCGCGTCGCTTATCGCTCATGGATAAATCCCTCCATTGGAAGAGCGCGGCATGCTCCGGCTCTGGCTAGTGCAATTGTTGAGAAGATTCTAACGTTCGGCGATTTCAGCGGCGGCTTCCAAGTAGGACAGCGCGCCGCTGGACGACGGATCATAGGTCATGACCGTCTGCTGGTAACTGGGTGCCTCCGAAATGCGCACGGAGCGGGGAACCACGGCACTCAGAACCTGCTCGGGGAAGTGCTCACGAACCTCCGCGGCCACCTGGGCGGCGAGGTTGGTACGGCCGTCATACATGGTCAGCAGAATGGTCGAGACCACCAGGTCGGCATTGAGGTGCTTCTGGATCATCTCAATGTTCTTCAGCAGCTGGCTCAGACCTTCCAATGCGTAGTACTCGCACTGGATGGGAATGAGGACTTCACTGGCGGCACAGAAAGCATTGACCGTCAGGAGACCAAGGCTCGGCGGGCAGTCAATGAAGATGTAGTCCAGCCGCTCCTCGCCGTTCTTGGCGCGTTCCTTGGCGTAGACGTCGATCGCCCGGCGGAGCCGCTGCTCCCGTGCCACCAGGCTGACGAGCTCGATCTCGGCTCCGGCCAGGTGGATGGTGGCCGGTGCACAGATCAGCTTGGCGATGTCCGGGCACGGTGCGACAACGTCCTGCAACGGAACATCGTTGATAAGCACGTCGTAGATGCTGTCGACATCGGCATGGTGTTCGATGCCAAGGGCGGTGGAGGCGTTGCCCTGCGGGTCGATGTCGATGACAAGCACGTTGAGCCCGGCCGCGGCCAGCGCTGCGGCGATGTTCACCGTGGTGGTGGTCTTGCCGACGCCGCCCTTCTGGTTGGACACGGTGAAGATGCGGGTCTTCTCCGGCTTTGGCAGTTGCCGGCCCAGGAGGCGCTCCCGGCGTTTGTTTTCGTGGGCGAGTTCCCGTGCAATCGGGCTGGAGTCATCAATCGAATCCAGTACATTGCCGGTAGACATCGCCGAGGTTTCACGTGAAACCGACGAGGAAGATGAGCTGCTTGCAACCAAAGAAGGTTTGCTTATGGCGGAGGAATGAGAGGCAGCAGGCGCCATGAACGATCGTGCAGACCCCAGGGACACAAACGGCGGAATCCGTTGCGCGGAGGCTTCGCTACTGCTCACTTGACACTCTCACTCTCGCTCGGCGTTGACTGCCGCTAACTAGCCTAACCTCTTACCCCTCAACACAGCGGGCGCCGGGCGGACGCTACGCCTTCTTTAGGGGCTTATTCACTACGATGCGGACCACGGTGGTGGGCTCCTCAAGGAGATCCTCCCCGACAACCACGACGGACGTGTCCACGCCCCCCAGTTTGCGGATGGTCTTTGCGGCTTTTTCGATCTCTTCACCGGCGCTGCGGCCCTTGATGGCCACGACTTCACCCTTGCCCTGGAGCAGCGGGATAGTAAGCCCGGCCAAGTTGGTCAGGGCGGATACCGCGCGCGCGGTGACCACGTCGGCGTCGACCTGTCCCACGGCCAGCTCGGCACGGGTGCGCATCACCGTGACGTTGTCCAGACCGAGGTCATCGACCACTTCCTGCAACCAGATCACGCGCCGCTCCAGCGGCTCGATGAGTGTCAGTTCAAGGTCCGGACGGGCGATGGCCAGGCATAGCCCCGGGAGCCCGGCTCCGCTGCCGACGTCGGCCACGTGTTTGCCGGGCGCAATCTCACGTTCGATCACGGCACAGTTCAGCACGTGCCGGCTCCACAGTCGGGGCACCTCACGCGGGCCGATCAGGCCGCGTTCGGTACCGGACGTGGCGAGGTGCTCCACATAGCGCCGGGCCAGGTCCAGCCGGTCACCAAAAATCGCTTCGGCGGCCTTGAGTTCGGCCGCGGTAATCTCCACCATCATGCTGCTCTGCGGAGTCACTCTGCGGAGACAACGATGTGCCGCTGGGCACCCTCGCCCTCGGACTCGCTGACGAAGCCTAGGTCCGCGACGGCGTCATGCACGATTTTGCGCTCGTAAGCGCTCATCGGCTTCAGCGCCACCGGACCACCGCTCTCCTTGACCGAAGCGATGGCATCCTCGGCAATCTGCTTCAGGTCGCCGGCACGGTCCGTGCGGTACCCGTTGATGTCCAGGACCAGCCGGGAGCGGTTCTCCGTGGCGGCGAGGACGGCCAGACGGGTCAGTTCTTGCAGGGCCTCCAGCACCTCACCGTCGCGGCCCACGAGGTTCTCCAGGCCGGAGTTGTCCTCCTCGGCCACGATCGAGATGTAGGTCCGGCCGTTGCGCACCTCGATGTCGATGTCACCGTCGATATCCGCGATGTCCAGGAGTTCCTCGAGGTAGTCGGCGGCGACGTCGCCTTCCTCCTCCAAGCGGCTGGCGGTGTTGCTCTTGCCCGCGGGCTGGCCGGCTTCGGTATCCGTGGCTTCCGGGGCTTCAGCATCGTTGCTGGGCGCGGCCTCGTCGCGGACGTCTTCCTGGGACAGCGGCTCGGCGGCAATGGCGTGGTCGGTGCTCTCGGCAGGCATTACTTCCTCTTCCTGTTCTTGCGCTGGGGCTGGACGCGCTGGCTCTTGGCGACGGCGGCGCTGGCAGCGGCTTCCGCCTCTGCCTCGGCGTCGGCCTTCTTCGCACCCAGCAGGGGCAGGTTGGGCAGGCCCTTGGCGGCACGGCGCTCGGCCAGGGCCTTGGCGGCGGGGGAACCGGGGGTGGGCATGCGGCGGATCACAAAGAACTGCTGGCCCATGGTCCACAGGTTGGTGGTGGTCCAGTAGATGAGGACACCGATGGGGAAGTTGATGCCACCGACGCCGAAGACCAGCGGCAGGATATAGAGCATCATCTTCTGCTGACGCATGAAGGGGCTGGCCATGGCGTCTTCAGACATGTTCTTGGCCATGATCTGCTTCTGCGTGATGAACTGCGAGGCGGTCATCGCCAGGATCATGACGATCGAGAGGATCCAGACTGCGGTCTGGTTTCCGCCGCCGCCGTGGAGCAGCGAGGCGGACAACGGAGCACCGAAGATGCTGGATTCGTCGAACTGCCGGACCTGGTCGATGTTCATCGCGCCGATGCCCGTGCCTCCGGCCTTGGCGGAGCTGATGCCGGAGAGAACCTGGAAGAGGGCGAAGAAGAACGGCATCTGGATCAGCATGGGGAGGCACGCGGAGAACGGGTTGGTCCCGTGCTTCTTGTACATCGCCATCTGTTCCTGCGCCATGGCCTGGCGGGAAAGCTGGTCGGTCTTGCCCTTGTACTTGTCCTGGAGCTTCTTCAGGTCCGGCTGCAGCAGCTGCATGCCGCGCTGGGCCTTGATCTGCTTGACGAAGACGGGGATCAGCGCGGCGCGGATGACCAGCACCAGGCCGATGATGGAGAGGGTCCAGGTCCAGCCGTTGGCTGCAGGCAGGCCAATGAAGCTCAGTCCGTCGTGGAAGCCGATCATGATGGCCGATACCAGCCACTTGAACGGGGCCAGAATTGCTCCAAAGATGTCCATACGTTATTCCTCTTCGTCAGGCCGCGGGGCGGCCTTCTCCATCAGACTGTGCCGCCAGGTACTTGTCCGGGTTGTTCAGCACGACAATTCGGGGGGTGTGGCCGGCGGGCCACTCCCGGTGACCGGCGGGGACATGGTCCACACCGCCGGAATTCCATGGGTGGCAACGCAGCAGCCGGCGTACCGCCAGCCAGGTGCCCTTGACCGCCCCATGGACCGTCACCGCTTCCAGCGCATAGGCGGAGCAGCTCGGAAAGAATCGGCAGACCTGGCCGTACAGCGGAGACACAACCTTGCGGTAGGCCATCAACAGCAGAATGATCAGGTTGCGGGGCAGGTGCCACAGCGCGCGGCCCAACCAGGCGGCGGCCGCGGACACGCGCGGTGCAGGACCGGGGACGACGGCGGCATCTCGATTACGCACGCGGTGTCCCTTCCTGTGGTGTCTCACTCGAAACCTTGGCAACGGCCTGCGGCGGGCGGCCGGCCAGCCGCTTGAGGGTTGCTCCCAAGGCGGCATCGTAGTCATTACGCAGGGTCTCCCAGCCGGCGGACGCCGACGCGGGCAGGGCCCTGACGACGATGGCAAATCCGACGGGATAAGTGCGCAGCGACAACGCACCGGCTTCTCTCAGTCTCCTCTTAACGAGGTTCCTGACAACAGCGTTCCCGACACTCTTGGAAACGATGAAGCCGATGCGGCTAGGTTGGCCGTCAGGTAAAGCTGCCGTATATAACACTAAGTTCCGGCGTCCATTGCGGACGCCGGAACGTACAGTTGTTGAAAAATCGGTAGAGGTCCTCAGACGGTTCCGGGTGGCTAGCACCGCTCAACTCGCAAAAGGGTGATGACCGATAAGTCAGTATTTACGCCGACAGTTCGGTGCGGCCCTTGCCACGACGGGCTGCCAGGATGGCGCGGCCGGCACGGGTACGCATACGAAGGCGGAAGCCGTGCTTCTTGGCTCGACGGCGGTTATTCGGCTGAAAAGTCCGCTTGCTCACGTTAGTTACTCCAGTGGATCAAAGGTGCGCCCACCCGATCAAAAAAGGGGAAGAACTGGCCGACGCTAAGTTTTGTATGTGCCGCTACCCCGCTCCCGGTGACGCAGGCGTCTGGGAGAGCTTCAATGAAGCGAAAAGCGGACACAAAGGACTTCACAACGTTAGGGGAAAAACGGCTGCAGAGTCAAACCGGAGGGGTCGCCGGCGATCATCCCCAGCTGTGGCTAACCTGCCCCCGGGCCTGTGGATGAAGCACATCACAGGCCCCCGGAGAGAACCACAACGGTGTAATTATCCACAGGTCAGTTCCCAGCTATCTTCTGGGCTTTTCATCCCCTAGAGTGTCCCAGTAGCCCATTATCCACTGTCTGTGTACAACCCTGTGGATTACGCCGGGACCACACATCGAGTCCCGGGCGGTGCGGCTGCGGTAACGCCAGCAAGCAAGGTTTGAGGAATTCATTGATGACGGTAGACGAAGCCGACCACGCCAACACCGTCGGGAGCTCCTGGCGCCGGGTGGTCAGCCTCCTGGAAAACGACCACCGGGTTACCCCCAGGCAGCGCGGTTTTGTCATCCTCGCCCAGGCACAGGGCCTCATCGGCTCCACACTGCTGGTGGCCGTTCCCAATGAACTCACCCGAGAGGTGCTCCAGACCCAGGTCAAGGAAGCCCTCGACGACGCACTGCGGGACGTCTTCTCCGACGAGATCCGCTGCGCAATCGACGTCGACACCGAACTGGTGCCCCTGCACGTCGAACCCGAGGCGGCACCGGAGCTGACCCGCACGGCCGATCCCGCCGTCGAACTCAAGCCGCAGCCAATGCTGCCGAGCACCTCACACGAATTCGGCCGGCTGAACCCGAAGTACGTCTTCGACACCTTCGTGATCGGTTCCTCCAACCGGTTCGCGCACGCGGCCGCCGTCGCCGTTGCCGAAGCCCCGGCCAAGGCCTACAACCCGCTGTTCATCTACGGTGACTCGGGCCTCGGCAAGACCCACCTGCTCCACGCGATCGGCCACTACGCCCGCCGCCTCTACAGCGGGATCCGCGTCCGCTACGTCAACTCCGAAGAGTTCACCAACGACTTCATCAACTCGATCCGCGACGACGAGGGCACCAGCTTCAAGACCACCTACCGGAACGTCGACGTCCTGCTGATCGACGACATCCAGTTCCTGGCCGGCAAGGACCGCACGCTCGAGGAGTTCTTCCACACCTTCAACGCCCTGCACAACAACAACAAGCAGGTGGTCATCACCTCGGACCAGCCGCCGAAACTGCTGGCCGGCTTCGAAGACCGGATGAAGTCCCGCTTCGAGTGGGGCCTGCTGACCGACATCCAGCCGCCGGAACTGGAAACCCGCATCGCGATCCTCCGCAAGAAGGCGCTCAGCGAAGGCCTCTCCGCCCCGGACGATGCCCTCGAATACATCGCCTCCAAGATCTCCAGCAACATCCGCGAACTCGAAGGCGCCCTGATCCGGGTGACCGCCTTCGCCAGCCTGAACCGGCAGCCGGTCGACGTTGCCCTCGCGGAGATGGTCCTCAAGGACCTGATCACCGACGACGGCGCCCAGGAGATCACCTCGGCGCAGATCCTGACCCAGACCGCGGACTACTTCAAGCTCACCATGGAGGAGCTCTGCAGCAAGTCCCGGACCCGGACCCTGGTCACAGCGCGCCAGATCGCCATGTACCTCTGCCGGGAGCTGACCGACATGTCGCTGCCCAAGATCGGCCAGGAGCTCGGCGGCCGGGACCACACCACGGTGATCCACGCCGACCGTAAGATCCGCGAACTGATGGCCGAACGCCGGGTGATCTACAACCAGGTCACCGAACTGACCAACCGGATCAAGCAGCAGCAGCGGAATTCCTAGCCCCGCATCCGCATACTCATACCTTATTAACAGGGGGCTGTGGACAAGCCTGTGGATAGTTAAGGGGACAACGGCGGTTAATGGGCTTAAAACCCTTAAGCCGCCTGTGGATCGACGAAACGGCCGAAAATCTTGTCCCCATCCACACCCTGTTTAAAACCGGACGGACCCACAGCTCATGAACAGGGCTTAACCGCGGATCTGCGGGCCGGGACCGGGTTATCCACAGTTTCCACAGCAGTTATTAACACTACTAATCCCAAGAAAATGAAATTCCCTCAAACAACAATCTCCCTCCACCCCACCACGGCCCGGTCCAGGCCGAACTGAGGGCCCGGCCGAAACCACAGCGATGTAAGCCGGGGATGGGAGAACCCGGATCTTGGGGCTAAGCTGTCTGCTGTGCGTCCGTCCCCGGTCCCACCGTGTCCCCGCGCCGTCCCGGCGCATCCGGGACACGTCGTCCGGGGAACCGCATGACCACCACAGACCAGCTCCGGCGGCGCCTTCGGCACCCGCCGGCCGGTCCGTTCCAGCGATGTCAGCAGCAATGAAAGGCGGCACCCTTCCGTGAAGTTCAGAGTCGAGCGGGATGTCCTGGCCGAGGCAGTGACCTGGACCGCCCGGTCCTTGTCTCCGCGGCCGCCTGTTCCGGTACTGTCCGGCCTGCTGCTCAAGGCCGAGGCGGGCACCGTGAGCCTCTCGAGCTTCGATTACGAAACCTCCGCCCGGCTGGAAATCCCGGCCGACATCAGCACCGAGGGCACCATCCTGGTTTCCGGCCGCCTGCTCGCCGACATCTGCCGCAGCCTGCCGTCCGCACCGGTTGACATCGAAACCGATGGCAACAAGGTGACGCTCTCCTGCCGCCGAAGCAGCTTCCACCTGGCCACCATGCCGGAAACCGAATACCCGCCGCTGCCGGCACTGCCCCCGATCAGCGGCACCGTCCCCGGCGACGCCTTCGCCCAGGCGGTGTCCCAGGTCATTATCGCGGCCAGCAAGGACGACACCCTGCCGATCCTGACCGGTGTCCGGATGGAGATCGAGGATGACCTGATCACCCTCCTGGCAACCGACCGCTACCGCCTCGCCATGCGCGAGGTTCCGTGGAAGCCCGCCACCCCGGGCATCTCCACCAGCGCACTCGTCAAGGCCAAGACCCTCAACGAGGTGGCCAAGACCCTTGGTGGCAGCGGCGACATCCACTTGGCCCTGGCCGACGACGACAGCCGGCTGATTGGCTTCGAAAGCGGCGGCCGCACCACCACCTCGCTGCTGGTCGACGGCGACTACCCGAAGATCCGTTCGCTGTTCCCGGACTCCACCCCGATTCACGCCACCGTCCAGACCCAGGAGCTGGTCGAGGCCGTGCGGCGTGTCTCCCTCGTGGCCGAGCGCAACACCCCGGTCCGCCTCGCGTTCACCCAGGGCCAGCTGCACCTCGACGCCGGTACCGGCGAGGACGCCCAGGCGTCCGAGGAACTCGAATCCCAGCTCACCGGTGAGGACATCACCGTGGCCTTCAACCCGCACTACCTGATCGAAGGCCTCAGCGTCATCGAGACGAAGTTCGTGCGTTTCTCCTTCACCACGGCACCGAAGCCGGCGATGATCACGGCCCAGAAAGACGCCGACGGCGAGGACCAGGACGACTATCGCTACCTGGTCATGCCCGTCCGCCTGCCGAACTGAGCCTCCCAGCTTTACCCGTACCACCGCGCAGAAAAGAGTTCCCCGTGCACATTGGATTGATCGGCCTTGGAAAAATGGGCTTCAACATGCGCGAAAGGCTGCGGAACGGCGGCATTGAGGTCACCGGTTTCGACCGCAACCCCGAGGTCACCGACGCAGCCACCATCGACGAACTGATCGCCGCGCTTCCGGCTCCCCGGCTGATCTGGGTCATGGTCCCCGCCGGAGACATCACCGACGCCGTCATCACCGAACTCGGCGACAAGCTCGAGGCCGGTGACCTGGTCATCGACGGCGGAAACTCCCGCTTCACCGAAGACCAGAAGCACGCGGCCGCGCTGGCCGCCAAGGGTGTCCACTTCGCCGACTGCGGCGTCTCCGGCGGTGTCTGGGGCCTGCAGAACGGCTACGGCCTGATGGCCGGCGGCGACGCCGCCGACATCGAGCGCGCCCTGCCGGTCTTCGATGCACTCCGTCCCGAAGGTGACCGGGCGGACAGCTTCGTCCACGTCGGCGGTGTCGGCGCCGGCCACTACGCGAAGATGGTCCACAACGGCATCGAGTACGGCCTGATGCAGGCTTACGCCGAGGGCTACGAACTCCTGGCCGCCAAGGACATCGTCACCGATCTGCCCGGCACTTTCCGCGCCTGGCAGAAGGGCACCGTAGTGCGCTCCTGGCTGCTCGACCTCATGGTCAAGGCCCTCGACGAGGACCCGGGGCTGGAGTCGATTTCCGATTACGTCGAGGATTCCGGTGAGGGCCGGTGGACCGTCGAAGAGGCCATCGCCAACGCCGTTCCCGCCCCCGCCATCACCGCCGCGCTGTTCGCCCGGTTCTCCTCCCGCGAGGACAGCTCCCCGGCGATGAAGATGGTCTCCGCGCTGCGGCACCAGTTCGGCGGACACGCCACCCGGCCCGCCAAGTAATTTCAGGGACCCTGACCCCGGCGTGTACCTAGAGAAGCTTTCGCTGACGGATTTCCGCAGCTACGCCCAGGTTGACCTGAGCCTCGAGCCCGGGGTCACGGTCCTTGTGGGGTCCAACGGCATCGGTAAGACCAACCTGATGGAAGCCATCGGGTACCTCGCCACGTTGAGCTCGCACCGGGTCAGTTCGGACGGCCCGCTGCTGCGCTTCGGCTCCGAACGGGCCATGATCCGGGCCCGCCTGGTCCGCGGCGAGCAGTCGACGGTGCTGGAGCTGGAGCTCAACGCCGGGCGGGCCAACCGTGCCCGGATCAACCGCAGCAACCCGGTCCGGGCCCGCGACATCCTGGGGATCTGCCAGACGGTGCTGTTTGCGCCCGAGGACCTGGCCCTGGTCAAGGGCGACCCGTCCAACCGGCGCCGCTTCCTCGACGAACTGCTGGTCAGCCTCATGCCGCGGCACGCCGCCACCCGCAGCGATTACGACCGGGTCCTGAAGCAGCGCAACGCGCTCCTCAAATCCGGCCGGGCGGGCAAGTTCACCGCCGGGCACGAGGCAACCCTGGATGTCTGGGACCAGCACATGGCCCGGGCCGGGGCCGAGCTGCTGCATGCGCGCCTGGAGCTGGTGGAACTGCTGCTGCCGCACCTGAAAAGTGCCTACGCCCAGCTCACGGACGGGTCCAAGGAAGCCGGCGCGGTGTACCGCTCCACGCTGGACGGAATCTTCGATGGCGACGGCGACGGCTACGATTCCGTGGCATCCGCTGTGGCCGCCGCACCGGCGGAACAGGACGAGGACCTGCGCCGCTTGACCGTGGAGGAACTCACCGAACGGTACATTCGCGCCTTTTCGGCGTCCCGCCGTCGTGAACTCGAACGGGGCATCTCCCTGGTGGGCCCGCACCGCGATGACCTGGACCTGACCCTCGGGCAGGCCCCCGCCAAGGGCTACGCCTCGCACGGCGAAACCTGGTCCATGTGCCTCTCGCTGCGGCTTGCCTCCTACTACGTCATGCTCGACGACGCCCGGACCGGCGGGTCGGCCCCCATCCTGATCCTCGACGACGTGTTTGCCGAACTCGACGTGCAGCGCCGGCGTAAACTGGCCGCTATAGTCTCCGGCGCGGAACAGGTCCTGGTGACCGCCGCCGTCGAAGGCGACATCCCGGCGGAACTCGCCGGCCGGCGGGTAAAGGTCATTCCGGGAGGCATCGATGAGCCGGACAAGCCACGAGTGACAGGCGATGAATAAGGACACCGACGGCGCGCTGCAGCCCGGCCGCGACCCCGACGACATCGACGCCGCCCAGGCGGCGCTCAATCGCATGCGTGACGCTGCGGCCGCGCGGGGCGAGATCCGGCGCAAGGCGCCGCCTAAGCCCGGAAGTACCCAGAAACCCGCCCGCGGCGCCGGCACCCGCGGCTTCAGCCAGTTCCATGGCAGCGGCCGGGACCCCCTGGGCCTGGGTAAGGTGGTGGGTCGGCTGGTCGCCGAACGCGGCTGGACCTCCCCGGTGGCAGTCGGCTCGGTCATGGCACAGTGGCCGGCGCTGGTCGGACCGGAAATCTCGGCACACTGCACCCCGGAAAGCTTCACCGACACCACCCTGCACGTCCGCTGCGACTCCACCGCCTGGGCCACCCAGCTGCGCCTGCTCAGCCTGAGCCTGCTGGAGAAGTTCCGCGTGGAACTCGGCGACGGCGTCGTCACCAGCATCCAGGTCCTCGGCCCCGCGGCCCCCAGCTGGCGGAAGGGTGCCCGCACCGTCAACGGCCGCGGCCCCCGGGACACCTACGGCTAGGCCGCACGCCGCGCCATACCCCTATGCCGTCCACCGGCACCGCCGCCCGAAGGTATGAAGCAGTTGTTCCAAGACCATTGAAAAATCCACAAACGGCGTGTAGGGCGCTCAGACGCCCCGGTTCGGTATAGGAACCCATCCGGAACACCCCGGGAGCATTCCAGGCGGGGCCAGTGGCCTCTCAACGGCAATTACACCCGCGTTTACCCCGCCAGAATGCGGGATTCGGCCCTATAACACGGTAGAATCAGGGAAGATAACTGGGCGCCGATGCAACGTCGACTGAGTCCGTTTCCGACGCGGTTTCTCCTGCGTGGAATCGGTCCCGGCCAGCCATGCCGCCGGCGCCGTCAGTGACGTGCCCGTTGGCAGCGGCTGTTTCCTTGGAGACGGCCGCGGCCGGCCTTCAACGAACATAGAGGAGTCGAAAGCGCCTGTGGCTAACGACAATGCAGAAATCCCGGCAGCGGACACCGCGGACGGAACCGGCCAGGCGGCCGCGCCCACCGAAACGGTCACTCCCCGCGAATACGGGGCCAGCGACATCACCGTTCTTGAGGGCCTGGAGGCGGTCCGGAAGCGTCCGGGCATGTACATCGGCTCCACCGGACCCCGGGGCCTGCACCACCTGGTGTACGAAGTGGTGGACAACTCGGTCGATGAGGCGCTGGCCGGGTACTGCACCCACATCGAGATCGTGCTGCAGGCCGACGGCGGCGTCAAGGTGGTCGACAACGGCCGCGGCATCCCCGTGGACATGCACCCCACCGAACACAAGCCCACGGTCGAGGTCGTCATGACCATCCTGCACGCCGGCGGCAAGTTCGGCGGCGGTGGATACGCGGTCTCGGGTGGCCTGCACGGCGTCGGCATCTCCGTGGTCAACGCTCTCTCCAGCCGCGTCAACACCGAGGTCCGCCGGCAGGGCCACGTCTGGCGGATGTCCTTCGCCGACGGCGGCAAGCCCCAGGGTGAGCTGGTCAAGGGCGAAGAGACCTCCGAGACCGGCACCACGCAGACGTTCTACCCGGACGGCAGCATCTTCGAGACCACGGAATTCGACTTCGAAACCCTCCGGGCCCGGTTCCAGCAGATGGCCTTCCTGAACAAGGGGCTCCGCATCACGCTGACCGACGAGCGCCGCGCCGCATCGGAGACCTCCATTGATGAGGACCTGAACCTCGACGCCGTCGAGACCGAGGGCGAGGTTCCGGCCGAATTCCACACCGTGGTCTATCAGTACGACGACGGCCTGCTGGACTATGTCAAGCACCTCAACTCCGGCAAGAAGGTCGACGTCGTCCACGAGGACGTCATCGCCTTCGAAACCGAGGACACCGAGCGGCACATCGCCTTGGAAATGGCGATGCAGTGGACCAACGCCTACTCCGAAAGCGTCCACACCTACGCCAACACCATCAACACCCACGAGGGTGGCACCCACGAAGAGGGTTTCCGCGCCGCGATGACCTCCCTGATCAACCGCTACGCGCGCGAAAAGGGAATTATCAAGGAAAAGGACGACAACCTCACCGGCGACGACATCCGTGAAGGCCTGACCGCCGTCATCTCGGTCAAGCTCTCCGAGCCGCAGTTCGAGGGCCAGACCAAGACCAAGCTGGGCAACTCCGAGGTCAGGGGCTTCGTCCAGCGCGTGGTCACCGACGGGCTCGGCGACTGGCTGGAGCGCAACCCCGGCCCGGCCCGCGACGTCATCCGCAAGGCCATCTCAGCGGCCCAGGCCCGCATGGCTGCCCGCAAGGCCCGCGACAACGCACGCCGCAAGAGCCCGCTGGAATCCTTCGGCATGCCCGGCAAACTCTCCGACTGCTCGTCTAAGGATCCGCAGAAGTGCGAGGTCTACATCGTGGAGGGTGACTCGGCAGGCGGCTCCGCCAAACGCGGCCGCAACCCCGAGACGCAGGCCATCCTGCCGCTGCGCGGCAAGATCCTGAACGTGGAACGGGCCCGCCTGGACAAGGCCCTCGGCAACGCCGAAGTCCAGTCCATGATCACCGCCTTCGGCACCGGCATCGGCGAGGATTTCGACTTGGCCAAGCTGCGGTACCACAAGATCGTGCTGATGGCCGATGCCGACGTCGACGGCCAGCACATCACCACGCTGCTGATGACCCTGCTGTTCCGCTACATGCGCCCGCTGATCGAGAACGGCTATGTCTACCTCGCCCAGCCCCCGCTGTACCGGATCAAGTGGTCCAACGCCCCGCACGACTACGTTTACAGCGACCGGGAACGCGACGCCAAGCTGGTGTCCGGCCAGGCCGCCGGCCGCCGCATCCCCAAGGACAACGGCATCCAGCGCTACAAGGGCCTCGGCGAGATGGACTACACCGAACTCTGGGACACCACCATGGACCCCGAGCATCGGACGCTGCTGCAGGTCACCATGGACGATGCCCTCGCGGCCGACCAGATCTTCTCGGTACTCATGGGCGAGGACGTAGAGTCCCGCCGAAACTTCATCCAGCAGAACGCCAAGGACGTTCGGTTCCTCGATATCTAGCGGCTTCGCCTCCTGCATATCCCGGAACCGATATATACCTGAAACGGAAAATACAGACTATGAGTGATGAAACACCGGAAGTTCCCGTCGAATCCGGCGCGGAGCCCGTGCTAGAAGGCAACGTCCTTGATACCGATGTGCTCACCGACCGCGTGGAGCAGGTGGACCTGCAGACCGAAATGCAGCGCTCCTACCTCGACTACGCCATGGCCGTCATCGTCGGCCGCGCCCTGCCGGATGTCCGCGACGGCCTGAAGCCGGTCCACCGGCGCGTGCTTTACGCGATGTTCGACGGCGGGTACCGCCCGGACCGCTCCTTCAACAAGTGCGCCCGCGTGGTCGGCGAGGTCATGGGCCAGTACCACCCCCACGGCGACACCGCGATCTACGACGCCCTGGTCCGCCTGATCCAGGACTGGACCATGCGCTACCCGCTGGCGCTGGGTCAGGGCAACTTCGGCTCGCCCGGCAACGACGGCGCCGCCGCCCCGCGGTACACCGAAACCAAGATGGCCCCGCTGGCCATGGAAATGGTCCGGGACATCGACGAGGAGACCGTCGACTTCCAGGACAACTACGACGGCAAGAACCAGGAACCGACCATCCTGCCGGCCCGCTTCCCGAACCTTCTGGTCAACGGGTCCTCGGGCATCGCCGTCGGCATGGCCACCAACATCCCGCCGCACAACCTTCGCGAGGTCGCCGACGGCGTGCAGTGGTACCTGGCCAACCCGACCGCCAGCCGCGAGGAACTGCTCGAGGAGCTGATCCAGCGAATCAAGGGCCCGGACTTCCCGACCGGCGCCACCATCCTGGGCCACAAGGGCATCGAGGACGCCTACCGGACCGGCCGCGGCTCCATCACCATGCGCGCCGTCGTTAACGTCGAGGAACTCCAGGGCCGCACCTGCCTGGTGGTCACCGAGCTGCCGTACCAGGCCAACCCGGACAACCTGGCGATCAAGATCGCCGAGCTGGTCAAGGACGGCAAGATCTCCGGCATCGCCGACCTCCGCGACGAGACCTCGGGCCGCACCGGCCAGCGCCTCGTGATCGTGCTCAAGCGCGACGCCGTCGCCAAGGTGGTGCTGAACAACCTCTACAAGCACACCCAGCTGCAGGACAACTTCGCGGCGAACATGCTGGCAATCGTGGACGGCGTGCCCCGCACGCTCAGCCTCGACGCCTTCATCCGCCACTGGGTTACGCACCAGATGGACGTCATCGCCCGCCGCACCCGGTACCGCCTGCGCAAGGCGGAGGAGGAAGCGCACATCCTGCGCGCCCTGCTCAAGGCCCTGGACGCTTTGGACGAGGTCATCGCCCTGATCCGCGCCTCCACCACCACCGAGGCCGCCCGCGACGGCCTGATGGAACTGCTGGAGATCGACGAACTGCAGGCCCGGGCCATCCTGGACATGCAGTTGCGCCGGCTCGCCGCCCTGGAACGCCAGAAGATCCAGGACCGGCACGCCGAACTCGAGGCCCTGATCTCCGAGTACAACGAGATCCTGGCCTCCGAGGCCCGCCAGCGGGAAATCATCAGCACCGAACTGGCCGAGATCGTGGCCAAGCACGGCGACGACCGCAAGACCAAGGTCCTGATGGGCTTCGACGGCGACATGTCGATCGAGGACCTCATTCCCGAAGAGGAAATGGTCGTCACCATCACCCGCGGCGGCTACGTCAAGCGCACCCGCAGCGACAACTACCGCTCCCAGCAGCGCGGCGGCAAGGGCATCAAGGGAGCCCAGCTGCGCGGCGACGACGTCGTCGAGCACTTCTTCGTCACCACCACCCACCACTGGCTGCTGTTCTTCACCAACCTGGGCCGCGTGTACCGGGCCAAGGCGTACGAACTGGTGGAGGCCGCCCGCGACGCCAAGGGCCAGCACGTGGCCAACCTGTTGGCGTTCCAGCCGGACGAGCACATCGCCCAGGTCCTGGACCTGCGCGACTACCAGCACGCCCCGTACCTGGTGCTCGCCACCAAGCGCGGCCTGGTGAAGAAGACCCGGCTCGAGGACTACGACACGAACCGGTCCGCCGGCGTCATCGCCATCAACCTGCGCGACGGCGACGAGCTCGTCTCGGCCCAGCTGGTCTCCGAGACCGATGACCTGATGCTGGTCTCCCGCAAGGGCCAGTCCATCCGGTTCACCGCCACCGACGAGGCGCTGCGCCCGATGGGCCGGGCAACCTCCGGCGTGACGGGCATGAAGTTCCGGGAGGACGACGAGCTGCTCGCGGCCGACGTCGTCCAGGACGGCTCGTTCGTCTTCATCGTCACCGAGGGCGGCTTCGCCAAGCGCACGGCCGTGGAGGAATACCGCCTCCAGGGCCGCGGCGGCCTCGGCATCAAGGTCGGCAAGTACCAGGAGGAGCGCGGACACCTGGTCGGCGCCCTGATCGTCCAGGAAGAGGACGAGGTCCTGGTGGTGATGGAAGGCGGCAAGGTGGTCCGCTCGTCCGTGGCCGGCGTGCCCGCCAAGGGCCGCGACACCATGGGCGTCATCTTCGCCAAGCCGGACAAGAACGACCGCATCATCGCCGTGGCCCGCAACAGCGAACGCGGCCTCGAATCCGAGGAAACAGCAGCCGAGGGCGACGCCGGAGATGAGGCTACGCTGCCGGATGACGTAACGTTGGCTGGAGAAAACGGAGCCCGCGAGGGGTCCGGAGACACAACATCAGTACCGGCCCCGGAGTCAGATGAGCCATCAGGGGATGCCGAGCTGGACGAAGACAACCCCGGAGGTAACCCGTGAGCAATTCCGACTCCTATCCCAAGTCGAGCAGTGGCCCCGGCAACGCACGGCAGCCGTCGGCGGCCCCCCGGGTGAATGCGCCGTCGCGTCCGCAGCAGCGTCCCGGCGTCGCGGGCTCCGGCCAGCGTCCCGCGGCCCCCGGCCAGCGGCCTTCCGTCCCCGGGCAGCGCCCCTCGGTCCCGGGCCAGCGTCCGGCCGGCCAGGCCAGCCGCCCGGAAACGGCCGGCGCGCGTCCCGGTCAGCCCGGACTAGTCAAGCCGGCCCCCAAGGCCAAGGTGCGCCGCGCCCGCCTGCTGGTGAGCAAGGTTGACCCGTGGTCCGTGCTGAAGATGTCCTTCCTGCTCTCGGTGGCCCTCGGCATCGTCACGGTGGTCGCCGCAATCGTGCTGTGGACCGTCCTGGACCTCACCGGCATCTTTGATCAGGTGGACGGCCTCCTCGGCACCCTGGCCGGGTCCGAGAGCGGCGGCTTCGAACTGAAGAAGGTAGCTTCGCTGGGCCAGGTGGCCTCCTTCGCGGTCATCATCGCCGTGATCAACGTGGTCCTGCTGACCGCCCTGTCGATGCTCTCCGCGGTGCTGTACAACATTGCTGCCACCCTGGTGGGCGGCATCGGTGTGACCCTCACGGACGACTAGAAATACCCGTTTTGCCCGTGATTTAGCGGGTAAATGCCTCGATTTGAGATCGGGCCGGGATGTGCTGTAAAGTCATATCTCGGCCCGATGAGGCATCGGGGCGTATAGCTCAGGCGGTTAGAGCGCTTCGCTGATAACGAAGAGGTCCCAGGTTCAAGTCCTGGTACGCCCACGGAACCTGTACTGGTTCTTGTAAAGGAACGCGCAAGCGGACCGGAACGGGGTGCATGTGAAGAAGTTGCTGGTAGTTGCAGCTACGCTCGCAGGCGTCCTGGTCTACAGGAAAGTGCAGGAAGCCGAAGCCCGGAAAGCAATCTGGAGCGAATCGACCGACACGGTCGACTAGCCGGATTGGCGGGTTGCTCCGATGGGGGCATGGCGCAATTGGTAGCGCACCTGCTTTGCAAGCAGGGGGTTCGGGGTTCGAGTCCCCGTGCCTCCACCATCGAGAAGTCCCGGTCAGCGGAAACGCCGGCCGGGACTTTTGCTTTAAGCCTCCCTTTCCCGGATTCCGTCACGGCACTGGCCACCGCTGTGCGCGCATTAGGGTTGAGGCGTGACCTTCCTTCTCGCCGCCCTGGGCGTCCTTGGTGTGGCCTCCTCCGGCCCCCTGATCGCCGCCACCCTGGGCGCCACCACCGTCAGCGCCCTCGCCATCGCGTTCTGGCGGAACGCCATCGGTGCCGTGGTGATGGCCGGGCCCGTGCTGGTCCGCCAGCCCCGGCAGTTCGGCCGCGTCACCGGCGCCGAGTTCCGCTGGTCCCTGGCGGCCGCCGTCGCTCTCGCCCTGCACTTCGCCTGCTTCATCACCTCCCTGCAGCTCACCTCCGTGGCCGCCGCCACCGCGCTGGTCTGCCTGCAGTCGGGCTGGATTGCCGTCTTCCAGCTGTTCCGCGGCGTCCGGCACGGCTGGCAGGTCCTGGCCGGGCTGGGCCTGGCTTTCGCGGGCGTGGTTGCCATTACCGGGTTCGATATGGGGACCTCCCCGCAGGCCCTCACCGGGGACCTTCTGGCCGTCGCCGGCGGGATGCTGGCCGGCGTCTACACCCTCGCCGGCGGCAAGGCACGGCAGACCATGAGCACGGGTGTCTACACCAGCCTCTGCTACGGCATGTGTGCCGCTGTCGTCGCCGTCCTGGCGCTGGCCAGCGGACAGCCCCTGGGCGGCTTCGAGGCGGCCGGCTGGCTGGGCATCTTCGCCATCACCGTCTGCGCCCAGCTGGTGGGCCACACGGCCTTCAACCACCTGCTGGCCACCATGAGCCCGCTGCTGGTGTCCATGATCATCCTGCTCGAAATCCCGGGTGCCGCCCTGCTGGCGGCGGCGTTCCTGGGTGAGAAGCTGCCCGCCGGAACCTACGTTGGGCTGGCCATGATCCTGGTGGGACTCGCCGTCGTGGTCCTCGGCCAGCGCCGCTCACGCGCCGTGCGCCGCAGTGCCGCCCGTCTTGCTGAGCTCGGCACGGACTAGCCCGTTCGGAATTAACTGCGGGTTACTGGCCCCCGCGGCGTACCGGCTGGGCCGTGTTCACGGTGTGCAGGGCACGCAGCAGCTTGGCCGGGAAGTACACCGAGAAGAAGACCACCATGGGGGCCTTGAGCGCCATCTTCTTGACGTTGTGGGCCTTGTAGGTCCGGTCGAAGCGGGTGACGTAGTACCGGTAGTCGCGCGGCGAGTCCTCGAGCCGTCGTGCGGACATCCCGGAGATCATCTGCGGCCAGTACTGTATCCGGAGCTCGTGGTCGGCAAGGTGCAGGGACAGGTCGATGTCCTCGTGCATCTCGTCCCGCTCATCCCGGCAGGTTTCGTCCTTGATGGTTTCCCAGGCCGAGCGGCGCAGGGCCATGTTGGAGCCGAACAGGAAGTGGTACTGGTGCTTGGCGAGCTTGAGCATCAGCTGCCGCATTTTGTCGTCGGCCTTGAGCCCGAAGCGGCGCATCGGCATGTCGTAGTAGACCACCGGGCCGGTCGCGGCTGCGACTGAGGGGTCGGCGAAAGCCTTCTGGACCTGCTCCACCCAGTCCGGCTCCAGGACCGAGTCGGCGTCGATCCGTCCGAGCACATCGCCGGTTGCATGGTTCAGGCCGAAGTTCCGCGTGGGAATCAGGCCTTGGTCACTGTCCTGGCTCATGAGCAGGATCCGGCTCTCCGGGTATTCCAGCTGCATCTGCGCGACGATTTCGGCGGTCCGGTCCTTGGACATGTTGTCCACGACGATGATCTCCTGCGCCGGAACCGACTGGTAGACGGCAGCGATGAGACACTGCCGGATCACGCTTTCCTCGTTGTACGCCGGGATGACGATGGAGACGGCAGGCGGCAGCGCTGCATCGTCGGGGGAACCCAGCTGGGACTCTTCGCGTGACATCCCCCCAAATTTAGCATCCGGGCGGGTTGGGACCCCGGGCTGGTCGGCACAGATCGGAATAACAAAGGGAGGGCCCCGCCCGTGGCGGTGACCCTCCCTGTGTGGCCGCGGCCGCCAACTGGACGGCGGCAGCGGTGCTTACTTGGTCTTGCCCTCGTCGTTCAGGCTGGCCGCAATGTTGTTCATCGCGGTCTTGGCGTCCGTGGCGACCTTCTTATTGGCATCGGACTTCTCGGCCTCCTTGGCCGCTTCGTCAGCCTTGCTGGCGGCGGCGTCGGTGGCTTCCTTGGCGGCGTCGCCGACCTTGGACGCTGCGTCACCAAGCTTGTCGGCGGCGGCGGAGGAAGCGGAACTGACGGCGTCGGCGGCCTTGGAGGCAGCGTGCTTCGCCTCTTCCTTGACCTCGGTGACCGTGGTGGCCGGAACCGGTGCCGGCGTGGCGGGCTTCACCGGGCTGGGGGTCTTCCACGGGTCTTCGACCGGCTTGGACGCCTTCCAGGCGGCGACGCCGGCGGCAACGGCGGCGGTGATGATGCCGAAGATCAGGAATCCGCGGTGCTTGGGCTTCTGCTGCTTGGCGACCTCGCCGGTCACCGCGCGGCTGGCCTCGGAGGCGGCGGCCTTGATCTGCTTGCCGGCAGCCTGTGCCTGCTCCTGCACGTTCTGTACGACGCCGGAGTCAGCGAGACGCTGGGCGACGGCGTCGACGTGGGCCGGTGCGCCCTCAAGGGTGCGGTGAACGGCGTCGGACGCGGCACCGATCTGGTCCGAGAGCTTCGGCAGGTACTCAACCACGACGCGGTCACGCGCGTTGGCGATCACCGGGGTGGCCTTGTCCAGCGCGTCGTGCAGCCGCGGGGTGGCGGCGTCGACGGCATCGTGGATCTTCGGCGCAAGCTGCGCCAGACCGTCCTGGATGCGGGGAGTGACGGTGGCGACGCCGTCGGCCAGGTTGTGGGCCGCAGACTTCAGGCCCTCCTGGATCTTCGGGGAAGCGGTATCCAGGCCCTGCTGCAAGCGCGGAACGGCCCAGTCAACGGCTGCCTCCACCCGGGGGGTGGCCCAGTCCTTGGCGTTTTCCACGGCGCTGGACACCGAGTGCTCCAGCTCACGGGCAATACGATCCGTTTTCTTCACAACTACCTCCCGATTAATGTGACGGTTCTGCAGTTAGCCTACGTGGCCGGAACTCCACCGGCTATTCTCGGCCCTTATTTCGCGGCGATTTCACCCAGCGCGGAACTCAGCCCGCGCCCCTGTACGCCGGAGGCCGCCGTGGAAGAATAGGCCCATGACTGCCATCGCAACTGCAAAAGCAACCATCCACACCAGCATGGGCGACATTGTCGTCAACCTCTTCGGCAACCACGCGCCGAAGACCGTGGACAACTTCGTTGGCCTCGCCACCGGTGAGAAGGCCTGGACCCACCCGGAGACGGGCGAGGACAAGACCGGCACGCCGCTGTACAACGGCACGATCTTCCACCGCATCATCAAGGACTTCATGATCCAGGCCGGCGATCCGCTGGGCCGCGGCATCGGCGGACCGGGCTACAAGTTCGACGACGAGATCCACCCGGAACTGAACTTCAACGAGCCCTACAAGCTTGCCATGGCCAACGCCGGCATCCAGATGGGCCGCGGCACCAACGGCTCCCAGTTCTTCATCACCACCATCCCCACCGGCTGGCTGCAGGGTAAGCACAGCATCTTTGGTGAGGTGGCCGACGAGGAGTCGAAGAAGGTTGTCGACGCCATCGAGGGTGTCCGCACCGGCATGGGCGACCGTCCGGTTGAAGACGTCGTCATCAACAGCATCGACGTCGAAAAGCTCTAGCCTCCGCCATGAGCTACGGAATCCCGTCGGCCGAGCCGTCCGCTGACGTGCCGGTATGCCCCCGCCACCCCGACCGGCCCGCCTACGTGCGGTGCCAGCGGTGTGGGCGTCCGGCATGCCCCGACTGCCAGCGGGCGGCCGCCGTCGGATTCCAATGCGTTGACTGTGTCAACGAAGCCCAGCGCTCCGCGCCGCAGGTCCGCTCCGCCTTCGGCGGGGTGGCCGCGGCAGGCCGGCCGCTGGCGACCCTGGGCATCATCGCCGCCTGTGCCGTTCTCTATGTCCTGCAGTGGATCGTGCCGAACGACTGGGTCTATCAGAACCTGGCCTTCGCCACGGTCTACGCCACCCCCGAGTTCGGGGCGTTCGAACCCTGGCGGATGCTGACCTCCGCGTTCCTGCACTCCCAGGGCTTCATCCTCCACATCTTGCTGAACATGTACATGCTGTGGATCTTTGGCCAGGCGCTGGAGCCCCTGCTGGGGCGGATCCGCTTCCTGGCCCTCTACCTGATCTCCGCCGTCGGCGGTTCGGTCGGTTACTACCTGCTCACCCCGGCGTACGTCCCCGGCCAGCAACTGGCCGGTGTGGTCGGCGCCTCCGGGGCCATCTTCGGCCTCTTTGGCGCCACGCTGGTGGTGCAGCGCCGCCGCGGCGGCGACACCCGGCAACTCTGGGTCCTGATAGCAATCAACGCCGTCATCGGATTCGTGGTGCCGCAGATCGCCTGGCAGGCACATCTCGGCGGCTTGGTCACCGGTGCCCTCTGCGCGGCGGCCATCGCCTACGTGCCCCGCGGCCAGCGGCAGGGCGTCCTGCAGTTCCTGGGCCTTCTCGTGGTGGTGGGCCTGCTGGTCGCCGCCACCGCCGTCCGCGCCGCCACCACAGCCGCCCTGCCGGTGTAGCTGCGGCCGGGCTGGGTCCAGCTTCGGCTCCTGTTGCGGCTCCCGCTGCCTCCACACCCTCTCTTGCGCGTCGGTTTCGGACAGGCGCGCCGCATCCTCTCTTGCGCGCCGATTTCGGACAGGCGCACCCCACTCTCTTTCTCGCACCCATTTCAGACAAGCGCCCCCGAGGCCCGGCATGCGCTGGTCCGAAATCGCAGCGGTCTCAGCGATGCCTCTCTGCTGACGACAGGTTCGACAGCCTTTGTTGCCAGAGTCCGGGCTGTGCGGCCCCACCGTCCCGGTACCGGACTCCGCTGCTGATTACAGGGCTGTGGATCAATTCCTGCCTCTCCACCCTCCCGGCGCTGTCCCTGTGCCTGGGAACCCTCCCCTTCTCGCGGCGGTTTCGGACCGCGGCACTTCGGACCCGGGGTGCGATGGTCCGGAAGCGTAGCGGATCCGCGGTCGGGTGCGGGTGGGCAACAGGAGGGACAGACGCGGCACAAGCCGGGCGGCCGCTTTTCCACAGGGCTTATCCACACTGTTGGTAACTTACAGCCCTGTAGTTCAAGAACGAGGATGCGCTCGAGCCGCCCGTGCTGGCGGAATTAAGCCACTTGGTAACAGTTACACACCGGCTCCTCCACAGCTGTGGATAACTCTTGGGGAATCCAGTGTGGGTAAGTGGACAACTTGTGGGCGTGCAAGCCCGATTTAAGCCGGAATCCACCGAAGTGACCCTGACCTGGACGTATAGATCAGATTTATAGCGGTTATGCACAGACTTTTTCACAGTGTTAATAACTCGACAGCCTAGTTACTCTCCGGTCGGCCCCGCCTCTACGGCCCAGTTGTCGCCGCAATCGAGGGCAGCGTCACCGTTATCCCCACTTGTGGATAACTTGTGGGTACTCGACGTGGATAAAGCGCCCGGGGTGATGGGTTGGCTGGCAGGCGGCTAGTGAGGCCAAGCAGACTAACCGGTGACCACCTGTGGGGATCACGTGGATCTCCGAGATCCTGCTGCTCCGACGCATGCACGGCTTTCTCATCGCCGCTAACAAACCTCGTGCCTTATCCACAGCCGTTTCCACAGTGTTAATAACTCACAGTCCTGTAAGTCGGTGGACGTAATTCGCAGTCGGACCCCCTCAAGCCCGCCAGCAGGCCCGAATTTGCGGGATGGTCGAGGTTATCCACTCACTGGATCCACAGCCTGTGGATAACTTTGTGATTCTTGTGCACAGCTGGGGATGAAGAAAGGGAGCGATTTCAGTGCCGAGCGGCCGCGTTGGAAGCACGGGAGAAACGCTTGAGGTGGCGGCGTCGGAGCGCCCAGGCCACGCGGAGACCCTCTACCGGGGCCACACTCCGGAGCTGCCCCGGCGGTGGCTGTCCATGAGGTGGGTGTCGACCATGCCGATCGCCTCCATCAGGGCGAACATCGTCGTCGGGCCTACGAAGGCGAAGCCGCGCTTGCGGAGGGCCTTCGAGAGGGCCACCGACTCGGGCGACGTGGTGGGGATCTGGTGCAACGCCGTCGGCTCCGGCGTCGACTCCGGTTGGAAGCCCCACACAAAGTTCACCAGCCCGCCGTCGTTCCGCAGCTCAACGGTGGCGCGGGCATTCGTAATCGCGGCCTGGATCTTGAGCCGGTTGCGGACGATCCCGGCATCCTGCATCAGCCGCTCGACGTCGCTCTCCGTGAACTCTGCAACGGTGTCCGGGTGGAAGTCGGCAAAAGCCGTCCGGAAGGCCGGGCGCTTCCGCAGGATGGTTGCCCAGGACAGGCCTGCCTGGAACGCCTCGAGGCTGATCCTCTCGTAGAGGCCCTGTTCATCGCGGACCGGGAGGCCCCACTCGGTGTCGTAATAGTCCCGGAGCATGGGATCGGAGGAGGCCCACACGGGGCGGGCCAGGCCGTCGTCGCCGATGACCGTTCCGCCGGTTGCCGTGGCGCCGGTGGTGGCGAGGGGTTCGGTACTCATGGGATTCTCCTGTCCGGGATGATTCCGAGCCTAGCGGGAGCCGCTGACGTTATAGCCGGGAAAGAATGGCGCCGGAGGAAGCCCGGCCTTAAACCAACGGACCGGCACACAGGGTGCCGGTCCGGAAGGTCGAAAAGGGGCTAGGAGCGCCAGCGGGTGGTCATCAGGAACCCGACGATGGCGATGCCGAAGCCGGCGATGATGTTGCCTGCGCCCCAGTCCTTGACCGGCAGAGTGCCTTCGCTGATGTAAAACGTGATGATCCACAGCAGGCCGATGATCATCAGGCCGAACATCACCGGCTTGAACCACACCGGGTTCGGCTTGTAGGCCTCCGCGGCGCGAGTCTGCTCGGGTGCGGCAGACCTCTTTCGGGGCTTCGACTCGGGCACGGGTCCTCCTTGGCGGGCGGCTGACGATGCGCGAACGGCGACTTGATATCCTGCAAAAAGAAAAGCCGGCGGACAACGCAATCGTGGACGGGTTTAAATCCCCACAATTCTAGCTGTTATTCAGAACACAACCGCGCGGACGCCGCGGATGCCCAGGGAGGAATCACGGTGCTGCTGCAGAAAGCGGAGTCCGGACACCCTTCAGACGCACCGGGCGCGTCGGCCACGCGCGCAACGCCAAAGGACCAAGGGCGCCGCTCCCCGGGCCGTTGGGTGCTGCTGATTGGCGGAGAACTGCTGGTCACCGCCGGTGTGGTGCTCCTCCTGTTCGTCGCGTGGGAGCTCTGGTGGACCAACGTCGACGCCGATTCCCGCCAGCAGGCCGCCGTCGCCGAGTTCGCCCGTTCCCTCGACGGGCCCGCGGCCCCGCCAGCCTCCGCTGCCGCGCCGGATCCCGGACCGCCGCTGGTCGCCGGGGAGCCTGCACCCGGCAGCACGATCGGCGTCGTCTATATCCCGCGTTTTGGTGAGACCTACACCCGGCCTATGGTGCAGGGAACGACGACGGCGGTGCTGGATTCCCTGGGCCTCGGCCACTACGAGGGGACGGCTATGCCGGGCGGCGTGGGCAACGTGGCCCTCGCCGGCCACCGGCAGACCCACGGGGCCGTGCTGGACGCCATCGACAGCCTGGTCCCCGGCGACCGGATCTACATCCAGACCCGCGACGGCTACTACACCTACGTGTTCCGGAACAGCCGGATTGTCCTGCCCACGGCCGTGGACGTGCTGCTTCCGGTGCCCTCCCAGCCCGGAGTGGCCCCGCGGGACCGGTACCTCACCCTCACCAGCTGCAATCCCCGGTTCGGCTCTCAGGAGCGTTTCGTCGCCTATTCGACCATGGAGGGCTGGCAGCCGGCGTCCGCCGGACCACCCGCAGAGATCGCCGCCCAGGTGGCGCGGACCAGAGGGGGCAGCTGAGACATGTACACCTGGATTTTCCGCCACCTCCCCGGCCCCCTCTGGCTGCGCATCGTCACAGCGTTGGTGCTGCTGGCCGGGGTACTGATATTGATGGTTCAGTACCTTTTCCCGTGGATGGCGCAATTCGGCCCATTCACAGATTCAACGATTGGCACGGCACGGCACCCATGAGCGCAACCAAGATCCTGGTCGTGGATAACTACGACAGCTTCGTCTACACCCTGGTGGGCTACCTTCAGGAGCTCGGCGCGGAGACCACGGTGGTCCGCAACGACGACGTCACGCTCGCCGAGGCGATTGAGATGGCGGAGGCGCGCGACGGCGTGCTGATTTCCCCAGGCCCCGGTGCCCCCGCCGAAGCCGGCGTCTGCATCGACCTGATCAAGTGGTGCGGGGAGCACAGCAAGCCCATGCTCGGAGTCTGCCTGGGCCACCAGGCCCTGGCCGAGGCCTACGGCGGGACCGTCACCCACGCCCCCGAGCTGATGCACGGCAAGACCTCGCTGGTGGAACACCAAGGCGGCAGCGTCTTCGCCGGGCTCCCCTCGCCGTTTACCGCCACCCGCTACCACTCCCTGGCCGCGGTTCGCGAGAGTATCCCGGCAGAGCTGGAAATCACCGCGGAGACCGGCACCGGCGTCGTCATGGGCCTGCAACACCGCTCCGCACCGCTCTGCGGTGTCCAGTTCCACCCCGAATCGGTCCTGACCGAAGGCGGCTACCTGATGCTGGGAAACTGGCTTGAGTCCCTCGGCATGGCCGGCGCCGCCGAGCGCGCTGCCGTGCTGAGCCCGCTGATCAAGCACTGACCCGCACGGTCCGGCACTAACCCACGGTCAGAGGCCGCCGAGGAGCCCGCCGGAACTGTTGTTGCCGGAGTCCTTGCCCGTTTTGGTGGGCGTCGGGGTGGGCGTGGGCGTCGGTGTTGGCGCGGGTGCCTTGGCCACGGTCACGGTGATGGTCTTGCCTTGCTCCACGGTGGAGTCCGCGGCGTCGCTCTGGCCCGTGACCTTGCCCGGTTCGACCTGGGAGTTCTCCACCTCGGTGACATTGGCGTTTAGGCCCGCATTCTTCAGTGCGGCCTCCGCCTCGGCCCGCGGCAGGCCGACGAGCTGGGGAACCGCCACCTTGCCGGTGGAGACGACGATCTCGACCGTGCTTCCCACCGCCACGCTCTGGCCGGGCGCGGGGTTGGTGGTGATGACAATCCCGGCAGGAACGGTGGCGCTGTTATTCAGCGTGGTCTTTGGCGCGCCCGTCAGTCCGGTCCGCCGCAGCACGTCGCGGGCGTCCGCCTCGGTCCGGCCGGGCAGGTCCGCGGGAATCTTGATGACGCTGGGTCCCTCGGAGATATTCAGCGTGATGTCCGAGTTCCGCTCCAGGCTGCTGCCTGCCGACGGCACGGTTCCCACCGCGGTTCCCTTGGGAATGGTCTCGTGCTGAACGCGGCTGATCTGCGGCTTGAAACCAACGTTGTAGAGCTTCTGCAACGCCTCGGATTCACTAAGGGATGCCACAGACGGCACGTCGACCTTCGCCACCGGCGCCGGCTGCTGGTTGACCATGTTGTACAACCACAGTCCGCCACCGGCCAGGACCAGCAGGGTGAAAATGATCAGCGTCGCAATCCACATCCGGCGGCGGGACTTCTGCTGGCTGCTGGGCTCGCGTTCGGCTGGCAGGTCCAGCGGCATGCCGCCGCTGTCGGGAACCTCGAGGGCACCGACCGCAGCCCCGCCGTCGTCGTGCCCGTCCAGGGACAGGCGCCCGGTGGGGGCATCGTCAAGGAATTTCGCGCCCGTCAGGGCGAACGCCGCCGTGGGCACGTCGGCCGGGGACTCGACCGTGTTCGTCGGGTCGGTGGGTGCCTCGCTGCTGGGCAGGGCCGCGACGCCGACGCCGTTGCGTGCCGCGCGCAGCGCCTGACGGAACGCGGACGCGTCCTGGAAGCGGTCTGCCCGGTTCTTCTGCAGCGCCTTCGCCAGCACGCTGTCCAAGGCCGGAGAGACCTCCGGGTTGAGGCTGCTGGCCGGCTCCGCGATCTCCCGCACGTGCTGGTACGCGACGGACACCGGGCTGTCGCCAACGAACGGCGGCCGTCCCGTCAGCATCTCGTACAGCAGGCAGCCCGCCGAATACAGGTCACTCCGGGCGTCCACCGTCTCGCCGCGGGCCTGCTCGGGAGACAGGTACTGGGCGGTCCCCACCACGGCCTGCGTCTGGGTCATGGTGGCCGAGGAATCAGCCATGGCACGGGCGATGCCGAAGTCCATCACCTTGACGCTGTTAGTGTCCGGGCAGTACATGACGTTGGCCGGCTTGATGTCCCGGTGCACAATACCGGCCTGGTGGCTGTACTCCAGCGCGGACAGCACGCCCAGCGCGAAGTCGACGGCCTGGTCGATGGTGACGTCCTTGGCGCGGATCAGGTCGCGGATGGTCCTGCCGTCCACGAACTCCATCACGATGTACGGGACCCTGACCTGATCGTCGTGGCCGCCGGGGACGGGATGGTCCCCGGTGTCGAAGACGGCCACGATCGAGGGATGGTTCAGCGCCGCGACGGCCTGCGCCTCGCGTTTGAACCGGGCCTGGAACTGCGGGTCGCGGGCCAGGTCCGGCCGCAGCAGCTTGATTGCGACGGTCCGGCCCAGCCGGGTGTCGAGCCCCCGGTACACGTCCGCCATGCCGCCGCGGCCGATCAGCTCACCCAGCTCATAGCGCCCGCTGAGGACGCGCCGGGTGCTCGCCGTGCCGCTGTCCTCCCGGTGCGAAGGAGTTCGGGGTGAGGTGGTCACAACGGCCTACTTGGTGGGGGTGGGGCTCGGGGACGGGGTCTGCGCCGCCGGGGCGGCAGCCAGGTGGTAGGTCACGACCGACCCGGCCTGGACCTGGGTTCCGGACGCCGGCTCGGAGCTGACAAACGTCCCCTCCTGCTGGTTCTTGGTGCCCGGCAGTGGGTCGCCCTTCTGCCAGCGCAGACCGGCGGCCTCGATGGCCTGCTGCACCGACGTTTCGCTGGCGCCCTGCTTGAACTGGGGCACCGCGACCATCTGGGGACCGGATGAGTACGTCACCGTGATCACGTCACCGCGCTGCACCGGTCCGGAGGGGTTGATGTCCGTGACGGTGCCGGGCGTGGACGGATCCGCTACCTGGTTGCCCTTGACCTGCAGCCCCATTCCGATCAGCTGGCTGCGCACGTCGTTGTACTGCCGTCCCAAATATGACTCCGGCACCAGGTTGATGGCAGGCGGCGTGGACACCGTGGGCGTCGCCGAGCTGACGGTCGGCGTCGGCGTGGGGGTCGACGACGTCGGTGCCGCCGTCGTGGACGCCGGCTTCGACGTCGTGGCGGTGGAGGACGGGAACAGGCTGCCGGCCTGCGAGACCACGATCCCGACCAGGGCGAAGAGCACCAGCAGGATCAGGGCGATCAGCGGCCAGGTCCACGGGCTGCGGCCGCGGCGCTTCGGCTCCTCCTCCGGCTCATAGCCGTCGTAGTCCTCCTCGTCCTCCTCCGGCAGCCAGTTGCGTTCGGCGGCCAGGGCGTCGGCCCGGTTCAGGGCATTGCGCGCGCCGTAGCCGCTGGCGGCCGCGGCACCGGCGGCCAGCCCCGCGGCGGCGCCGGCACCGGCGGCCCCGACGACGGGCAGGGCCGAGGTGCGGTTGTCCCCGCCGATCACGCCGGTAGCGGCGGTCTGGACGCTCGTGGGAGCGGTGACGGGACCGTTGGTGTCCTCGAAGAGCAGCATGCCGGGGACCGCTGCGTGCGCGGCGGCGATGTCACCGTTGCGGATTGCGTCCGCTGCTTCGGCCAGCTTGATAGCGTCGGCCGGGCGGTTCTTTGGATCCTTGGCGAGCATGGACATCAGCAGCGCCCGGACCGGGCGCGGCAGGGTGTCCGGCAGCGGCGGCGGGGCGTCGTTGACCTGGGCCAGGGCGATGGCGATCTGCGATTCGCCCGAGAACGGCCGGTGGCCGGTCAGGCATTCGTAACCGATGACGCCCAGGGAGTAGATGTCCGAGGCGCCGGTGGCCGTCTGCCCGGTGGCCTGCTCCGGGGCCAGGTACTGGGCGGTGCCCATCACCTGGCCCGTCTGGGTGAGGGGAACCTGGTCCGCCAGGCGGGCGATGCCGAAGTCCGTGACCTTGACCCGGCCGTCCGGCGTGATCAGCAGGTTTCCGGGCTTGATGTCGCGGTGTACCAGGCCCTGGGCGTGGGCCACCGACAGCGCCCGCGCGGTCTGCGAAATCATCGACAGGGTCCGCTCCGGCGAGAGCACCTGCTCGTGCTCGATGATGCTGCTCAGCGGCTGGCCGGGCACCAGTTCCATCACCAGGTAGGCCGAGCCCTCCTCCTCGCCGTAGTCGAAGACGTTGGCGATGCCGACGTGGTTGAGCAGGGCGGTGTGCCGAGCCTCGGCCCGGAACCGCTGCAGGAAACCGGGGTCGCCGGTGTATTCCTCCTTGAGGACCTTGATCGCGACGATCCGGCCGAGGATTAGATCCTTGGCCTTCCAGACCTCGCCCATACCGCCGATCGCAATCCGGGTGGTCAGCTGGAATCTGCCGCCGAGGGTGATACCCGATGAAGGCCTCACTTGTTCAACACCGCCTCAAAAATCTTCTTCGCATTAGGACTGGTTAGCTGTGCTCCGGTGGTGATGTCCACGCCTTGCATGACGATGGTGACAGCCACTTGCGGGTCATTGGCCGGGGCGAACCCGGTAAACCACGAGTTGTTCTTCCCGTCGCCGAGTTCCGCGGTGCCGGTCTTGCCGGCCACCTGGACGCCCGGAACGGCCGCGCCCTTGGCGATGCCGTCGCTGACCACGCTGGCCATCCACTCGCTGATCTGCCGGGCGATCTCCGGCGTCGTGGAGGTCCGCAGTGACTCCGGCTTCGGTTCGTTGATGATCCGCAGATCGGGGGCCCGGAGGGTCTTGATCAGGTTCGGTTTCATTTCGACGCCGCCGTTGGCGATCGCCGAGGTCATCAGGTTGATCTGCAACGGGGTGGCCCGCACGTCGCGCTGGCCGATCGCGGACTGCGCCAGGCCGGCGTCGTCCAGCGGTTCGGTCGGGAAGAAGCTCTTCGCCGAGTCCAGCTTCAGCTGGTCGCCGAAGTCCTGGCCGAAGCCGAACTTGGCCGCCTGGTCCGCGATGGCCTTCTGGCCCAGGTCGAGTGCGATCTTGGCGAAGGGGGTGTTGCAGGACTGCTGCAGGGCGAACGCGAAGGACGCCGTATCCCTGGTGTAGCAGTTGCCGCCGGCGTAGTTCGGCAACTTGTACTGGATGCCGGGAAACGGCAGCTCCGCCGGGTTGGGCAGTTCGCTGTCCTTGTTGTACTTCCCGGAGCCCAGGGCGGCGGCGGTGTCGATGATCTTGAACACCGAGCCGGGTGCCAGCAGCGCGCCGGTGGGGCCGCTGACCGACTGGTTCAGGTTGATGCCCGGGATCTTGTTCAACGCCGTGATGTTCGCGGCCTCGGCGTCGCTGTCCTGCGTCGCCACGAGGTTCGGGTTGTAGGACGGCTTGGACACCATCGCCAGGATGGCGCCGGTCTTCGGGTTGGTCACCACGATCGAGCCGCGCTGGCCGTCCGGAATCAGGTCGTAGGCGAGTTTCTGGATCTTCGGATCCAGGGTCAGCTCCACCGAGGCGCCCTTGGGCTGGTTGCCCAGGAAGAGCTGGCCGACGCGGTCCAGGAACAGCTGGTCCGAGCTGCCGGCGAGCTGCTCATTCATGGCCAGCTCCATGCCGGTCAGGCCATAGTTCCGGGAGAAGTAGCCGGTGACGCCCGCGTAGAGCTCCGGCTGCGTGTAGGTGCGCTGGAACTGGCAGCTTTCACTGCCCGGCACGGACTGGGCGATCGGGGTGCCGCCGACGATGATGGCGCCCCGGTCGTTGCAGTAGTTCTGGATCAGTGTGCGGGTGTTCCAGGCGTTGGCCTTCAGTTCGTCGGCGCCAACCACCTGCACGTAGCTCAGGGCCCCGAAGATCAGCGCGAACATGGCGATCGCGGCGATCCAGGAGTTTCGGATGGCCTGGTTCACAGGGAGGTCACCGCCTCGGTCGGAGCGTCTGGACTGGAAGGTTTGCCGGGCCGGGGCGCGGGGGCGGCCGCGGGCTTCGGCGGGACGGCCGGTGCGTCGGCGCGGGTCTCGGGAGCCTGGCCCGGCGGCAGCGGCGTGGTGTCGACCGGGCCGCGGGCGGTGTGCGAGATCATCAGCAGCAGCCCCACGATGATCCAGTTCGCCAGCAGCGACGAACCGCCGGCGGCCAGGAACGGCGTGGTGAGGCCCGTGAGCGGGATCAACCGGGTGACGCCGCCGATGACGACGAAGCACTGAAGCGCGACGGCGAAGGACAGGCCCGTGGCCAGCAGCTTCCCGAACGCGTCCCGGGTGCCCAGGGCGGCGCGGAAGCCGCGGGTGAAGAGCAGCAGGTACATGAGCACGATTGCGAACAGTCCGATCAGGCCCAGTTCCTCACCGAAGGAGGCGACGATCATGTCGCTGTTGGCGAAGGGGACCAGGTTGGGCCGGCCCTGGCCCAGGCCGGTGCCGACGAGGCCGCCGTTGGCCATGCCGAAGAGACCCTCGACAATCTGGCGGCTGCCGCCGAACTCGCGGCCGTAGACCTCCTCCGTGAACGCGTTCCACCAGCCGTCGATCCGGAGCGCCACGTGGGAGAAGACCTTGGCGGCAGCGAACCCGCCGGCCACCATCAGGACGACGCCGATGATGACCCAGCTGATCCGGCTGGTGGCGACGTAGATCATCACCAGGAACAGGCCGAAGAACAGGATGGAGGTGCCCAGGTCGCGCTGGAAGATCAGCACGCCGATGCTGACCAGCCAGGCCGTGATCATCGGGCCCATGTCCTTGATGCGGGGGAACTGCACGGGGCCGACCTTGCGGCCGGCGAGCAGGATGAGGTCCCGGTTCGAGGAAAGATACCCGGCGAAGAATATGGCGAGGGTGATCTTGGCGACCTCGCCGGGCTGGAAGGTCATCGAGCCCAGCTTGATCCAGACGCTGGCGCCGAGCACCTCGCCGGCGGAGATGCCGGGGACCAGGGGGAGGACCAGCAGCACCGCACTCGCGGCGAGTGAGATGTAGGTAAACCGCCGCAGCAGGCGGTGGTCCTTGAGGAAGAATACGACGGCGATGGCGACGGCCATGGCCACCAGCGTCCACCGGAGCTGGTTGTTGCCGGTGTCCTCGCCGACGCGGTCGAGGCGGTGGATCATGGCCAGGCCCAGGCCGTTGAGGGCAATGACCAGCGGAAGTATTACCGGATCGGCATACTTGGCCCGGAACCGCAGCACCAGGTGGAAGGCCAGGGCGGCGGCGGTCAGCAGCCCGGACTGGAACCAGAAGTCTGTGTCGAAGGCCTTTTGCCGGTCCACACCCACGAGTGCGTTGGCGCCGATGCCGACCAGGAGAGCCAGGATCAGCAGGACCAATTCGACGTTGCGACGGGGCTTGGGCGTGGGATCGATGGGGGTCATTTTGATCCCTCGCAGTTGGGTGTGGGGGTGGGCCGGGCGGAGCCGGACGGCGCCGGGGCGGCCGCGGAGCCGGACGGCGAAGCGGTCGCCTGCCCGCTGGGGCTGGCCGATCCGGTGGGGCTGACCGTGCCGGTGGGGCTGGGGCTGGGGGAGGGCGTCAGGCACTCATCGGCGGGGGAGGTCAGGCCTGTGCGTTCCAGGTTCTTCACGATCCGCTGCGCGTCGTACAGGTCCCGGGCCGGGACGGTCTGGCGGACGCGCTGCTGGGAGAACTCGGGCAGGTCGGACATCTTGATGTCGGTGACCGTCTCCAGGGTGGAGAGCGGAATCGGCCCCAGCTGCTGGGAGACGCCGTTGAAGATGGCCACGTGCTGGTTGTGTTCCCCGATGTAGTACCGGGTCTGGGTCCAGGCGTAGCCCAGCCACAGTCCGAGCCCCAGCACGATCGCGATGGCGGCGGCTATCGAGATGGTCAGCCAGCGGCGGCGCTTGACCGGCGGCTTGATCTCGTCGGTTTCCTCGCGGGCCGGATCGGCCTTGTGGGTAAGGACGGTTGCGGCGCGTCGGGCCACGGTGCGGCCGGCGATCGACGGAATGGATCCGCTCTCGGCGGCGGAGGCGGCGGCACCGACGAGTTCGTGCGGGCGGCTGGACAGTTCCTCGCGCAGCACCTCGGCGGAGAGATGCTCGCCGAGGTTGGGGTCGGTGGCCGGGGACGGCTCGTCCGCGGGCTTTCCGGCGTCGCCGTCCTTGACCCCGTCGCCGGTGGTGTTTTTGGAACCGGGCATGCTGGCCGCGTAGGTGCTGCCGGCCGCATCGGTTTCCGCGGTGGCTGACGCACCGGCGGCTGCGCCGGCAGCAGGCTTGGCGGAGGGCTTGCCGGCGTCGGTCGTCTCGGCGGGGGGCTGCACGGTGGCGGACACGGCTCGGGGCAGCACCACCTCAACTGCGGCGGTGTTGACGTCGTCACCGGTCTGCTCGGCGATGTCGAGCACCACCACGGTCACGTTGTCCGGGGAACCCGCCTCGAGGGTGAGGTCCACCAGCGTTTCGGCGCATTCGCGCAGGCTCTTCGTCTCGCGGATGGTCCGTTCCACTACGTGGCCAGCCACGTAGTTCAGGCCGTCCGAGCAGAGCAGCCAGCGTTCCCCGGGCTGGACGTCGAGGATGTCCAGGTCGAGTTCGGGGCTGGCGTCCACGTCGCCCAGGACGCGCATCAGGACGTTCTTGTGCGGGTGGGTTTCGGCTTCCTCCGGGCGGAGGCGGCCCTCGTCGATGAGCCGCTGCACGAAGGTGTGGTCCACGCTGACCTGCTCGAAGACCCCGTTACGCAGCCGGTAGGCACGGGAGTCGCCGATGTGGGCGAAGTGCAGCTTGCCGCCGGCCAGCAGGAGGGCGGTCACGGTGGTGCCCATGCCGGCGAGCTTCGGGTTCATGTGGACCAGCTCGGAGAGCAGGGAGTTGGCCGTCTGGATCTCGTCGGCCAGGACGGTGTCCGCCTCGCCGGCCGCGGTGTCGTAATCGTCGCGGTCCAGGTGGATCATGTCCAGCACGGTCGCGGCGGAGGCGACGTCACCGCCGGCGTGGCCGCCCATGCCGTCCGCGACGACGGCGAGGTGCCGGCCGACGTAGGCGGAGTCGTCGTTCTTGGAGCGGACGCGGCCGACGTCGGAGCGCGCGGCGTAGCGCATGATGAGCGGCCGCTCCTGGGCAGATGCCTGGTTCGCGGGGGTTTGGGTAGCAGCCACGGCTACGGCCTCAATTCAATGACCGTCTTGCCGATTCGCACGGGGACACCCAGCTCCACCGGGAGGGCCCGGGTCAGCTGCTGCTCTGCGAGATAAGTGCCGTTGGTGGAACCGAGGTCCTCGATGAACCAGCGGCTGCCCTGCGGGAACAGGCGGGCGTGCCGGCCGGAGGCATAGTCGTCCTCGAGGACCAGGGTGGCTTCCTGCGCGCGGCCCAGCAGGATGGGGCTGGCCGCCAGCGGCAGGGTGGTGCCCTTGAGGGGACCCTCCGTCACCACGAGCTGGCGGGCCTGCTGCTTCACCGGCGCCGGTGCGGGCTCGGCCAGGGAGGGGTTGCGTCGTACCTGCCGGGCCGTGGGGGCACCGGCGGCGGCCTTCCGGCCGATCATCAGGTCGCGCCGCATGGCCGAGACAATGCTGAAGATGAGGACCCAGAGCAGGATGAGGAAGCCAAACCGCAGGGCCGTGATGGTCAGTTCGCTCACGGGCGGCCGCCCTGGCTGGGGGGCAGAAGGCGGAAGATGATCTTGGTCCGTCCCATGGTGATGGTGGCGCCGTCGGAGAGTTCCGCGGAGCCGACTACTTTGTGTCCGTCGACGTAGCTGCCGTTGGTGGAACCCAGGTCGATGGCCTGGGCCGTGCCGTGGCCGGTCCGGATTTCCAGGTGCCGGCGTGAGACGCCCGTGTCATCGATCAGGATGTCCGCCTCCGAGGAGCGGCCGAGGACGACCGAGGGCGCATTCAGCGAATACCGCTGGCCGTTGATGTCGAGCACCGGCTGCAGGTTCGCCGCGGGCTGGCGTGACGGCGTGACCGGCATCGGCGTGGGCCCGGCGGCCGGGGCCCCACCGGACTTTTCGGTTCGGGAGCTGATGTCGAAGTCGCCTGCCTTGCGGTCGCCGTCGTGGCGGAAGCTGATCCGCACGGGACCCTGCAGGGTGTAGCCCTGGCTGCGGACGTGGTTGATGACGACGTCGCACAGTTCTTCGGCCAGCGGGGTTCCCCATTCCTGGGCCCGTTCGAAATCGTCTCCGCTTAGCAGTACATCGAAGACGTTGGGGGCCAGGGTGCGGCCGGCGGCGATGGTGATGGCCTTATCGTCCACCTCGCGGCGGAGGTGGCTGGCGATCTCGACCGGCTCTACCCGCGCCCGGGAACCGGTGGAGAAGACGCCGCGGACGGCCTTTTCAATGCCGCGCTCGACCTTGTCTAGCAAGCCCATGGTCCCTCTCCTTTCCTGACAGCTGCGGGGCAGCGTTTTGTTCCGGAACTCGGTTTCCAACTAACGCGGGAGTCCACCGGGATCGGGCACTCCTACATCAGATACTACTGTCCATGGCTGGGAATGGCCTTAATGCGGCCCGCCGTCGGGGCTGTTATTCCCAGGGTCGCCACCGGCGCTGACGTGGGCGGACGCCCGGGAGGGCGGCAGTGTGACGGCGGCCGGACGGGGCGGGCAGCCGCCCGGCCGCGGGCCAGGAAAGCGGGTGTGCGGCGGTCGAAAATGGCCCCTTGGGACGCCTCCAGGAGGGGCTGAAACGGCCGATTAGTGTTTTCCCGCAGGTGTCCGTTATGCTTGATCTCGCTGCTTTCACGAGGCGGAGGTTCCGGAAACGGACTACTGCCGAGCGGAAGAAGTTGCGCGCGAGTGGCGGAACGGCAGACGCGCTGGCTTCAGGTGCCAGTGTCCGAAAGGGCGTGGGGGTTCAAATCCCCCCTCGCGCACGCATAAAAGAACCCCGGTCTTAGGACCGGGGTTCTTTTTGTCTCTACCCACGCGTAGCGGCTCGGGCGTGACTCCTACGGAGAGACGGTCAGGGACGCGACTGGCTGGAGGATTGGGTTGGTGACGGTGACCTTGATCGGGCCTGGGGCCACATCGAAATTCACGAAACCCCGGTTCTTGTCGCCGACGGCAACTGGACTGGAGCCGATGATGCCGTCGCCGAATATCGCGATGTCAGCCTTGCGGCCGTCTGCGTCTTTGGCGTCGAAATACATCGGATTGGAGCTCGTCGTGCCCTTCTCGGTCTCCCAGAGGACGTCCAGCTGCAGGAACTTACCGTTCTTGGACTTCGGGGCGAACTGGTTGGTGCTGATCGAATCAACGAACTTGGCCGAGAGAATGGTGATCTTGGCGACGTTGCCATTGCCCATGTCCGCGGTGAACGGTGTGCCGACGGTCGGCTCGGCGGCCTTGGCATCGGCGGGTGCTGCGGCGGCCGCGGGGGCTGCGTTAGTGGAACCGTTGGGGCTGGGGGCCGAGGATGCGGTAGTGGATCCGCCGCAGCCGGCGAGGAGGAGGGGGACGACGATGAGCGCTGTGAGCGCCGGGTTCTTCTTCATGGTTTGCTTTCTGTCCGCGAAATGTTGATGGCGGAGCACCAAAAGAAAAACAGCGTCCCCCAACGGGGTGAAATTACCCCCGCATAGGTTTCCCGGACAGGGTCCGAAGGCCCGGAATCAGACGAAGGACCCCGGAGCCCCGGAGGCACTATCGCCCTCTCCTTGGCCAGGATCACGACGTCGAGCTGGGGGCGATCGCGGTCGCTCCATGGGCGCCCGGGGCCACAGGACTAGCTTCTTTCCGTTGGCCAGTTCGTCCTTCTTGTGGGCAAAGGTTCTGTTCCGATCCGGCGGCAATAGAGGTGGCGCGACGTGCTGAAGTCAGAGACTCTTCGAAGTCAGACTATGTGAATGGAAAAATGCGCTTGCCGAGGCGCAGGTGCGGCCAGCTCCGCTACTGCCCCGGACACCCGACGGCGGTATTCCCAGCGGACGTTCACATCCCGGCCAACCCGTGCCCCCCGGGAGTTCAGCTGCCGCCGTGAGCATGGTCCGCGTGACTTCACCATGCAAGGCCCACGAGGCCATCACCCCCGCTCTTTCTCCCAGCCGCAGAGGCTTCCTCGCCGCCGCCATGACCGGCGCGGCCCTGACGCTGGCCCCCATGAACTTCGCGGCCGCCGCCGACGGCAGCGCCACCACCAAAACCCTCACTGGCCACCTCGATCCCGGTGCCGCCGACTTCGTCTACCTGCCGGTCGAGGTCCCCGCCGGGGTCAACAAGATCAGCGTCAGCTACAGCTACAGCAAGCCCTCCGTCGCCGCCGGCCTGCTGAACAACGCCTGCGACATCGGCGTCTTCGACGAGAAGGGCACCGCGCTCTCCGGCAAGGGATTCCGTGGCTGGTCCGGCGGATTCCGGACCGAATTCTTCATCAGCGCCGCCGAGGCCACCCCCGGCTACCTGCCCGGCCCCGTGGGAAAGGGCACCTGGAACATCGCGCTCGGCCCCTACCAGGTGGCCGAACAGGGCATGGACTACACCGTCACTGTCACCCTGGACTTCGGCCCGGACGCCGCACCCTACCGTCCGCAATATCCGCCGCAGCAGGTGGCCGGCAAGGGGCCGGGCTGGTACCGCGGCGACGCGCATCTCCACACCGTCTACTCCGACGGCAAGCGGACTCCCGGGGAAGTCGCCGCGGGTGCCCGTGCCGGCCGCCTGGACTTCATGATCAGCACCGACCACAACACCCCGGCCTCACACGGCGCCTGGGGCCCGCTGGCCGGCAACGACCTCCTGATCCTCACCGGTGAGGAGGTCACCACCCGCAACGGCCACTACCTGGCGCTGGGGCTGGAACCGGGCGACTGGATCGACTGGCGCTACCGCGCCCGGGACAAGGGCTTCGAGCAGGAGGCGCAGCACATCCACGCCTCCGGCGGCCTGGTGGTCCCCGCCCACCCCTACTGCCCCTACGTGGCCTGCCGCTGGAAGTTCGGCTACGACGACGCCGACGCCGTGGAGGTCTGGACCGGCCCGTGGACCGCCGATGACGAGTACGCCATCAACACCTGGGACTCGATGCTGGCCCAGTCGGCCCGCACCGGCGGCCGCTGGCTGCCCGCCATGGGCAACAGCGACGCCCACAGCGCACCGCAGGTGATCGGCTTCCCGCACAATGTGGTCTACGCGAAGGCGCTGTCCCGGGACGGCGTGCTGGAAGGCATCCGCAACGGGCGCAGCTGGATCGCCGAGTCCGCGGACATCACCGTTGACTTCGGCGTCGCCGTCGGCGGCCGCACCGCCGGCGTGGGCGAGCGGATCGCGGCGGCACCGGACGCGCGGGTCACCGTCACGGCCAAGGTCTCCGGCGTCGCCAACGGCGTGGTCCGGTTCATCACCGACGAGGGCCAGACCCAGCAGTTCGCCCTGCCCGCCTCCGGGATGGGCACCTGCACCTGGCTGACGACGCCGCAGCTCGCGGCATACATCCGGGTGGAGGTCCGGCACCCGCTGCCCGACGGGACGGCCAGCAACGGGACGGCGATGGGCACCACGCTCCAGCTCGGTCCCATGGCGGCGCTGACCAACCCGGTTTTCCTCGACGCCAAGTAGCCCGCCCGGAAGGCTGCGCCTAGGACCTCAGGGCGCCGAAGCCCGCGATCAGCGCCTCAAGGCCCAGGCTGAAGGCGGTGTCCGCCTGGTTGGCGTAGCCTTCCGTGCCGAGGCTGGCGACGGCGGCCGTGAAGTTCGGCGTCGACGCGGCCAGGCTGCCGGCGTCGAAGATGTCCGCCGGCGCCGTGACGTCGTAAGCCGAACCGAAGATAAAGGACTCCAGCGCCACGATGGCCGCGACAATCCGGTCCTGCGGGAAGCCCGCGCGGCGGAAACCGGCGCTGACCGCCTCGTACATGGCCAGGGTCTTCGGCGCGTCCGCCACCGGCAGCACGGCAATGACCGGAATCAGCGGCGTGTGGCGGGAGAACACGTCCCGGTAGCTCCAGGCCCACTCCCGTACGGCCTGCTCCCACGGCAGGGTCTCGAACGCCGAGACGTCGACGAACGAGGTCAGGTGGTCCTGCACCAGCACCAGCACCTCGCGCTTGGAGGCGACGTGGTTGTACAGGGCCGACGGCGCCACGTTCAGCGTCTTCGCGAGGGCGGCCATGGTGAACCCGTCGTAGCCGCTCTTGCGCACCAGTTGCAGGGCCGCGGCGGTGATGCCGTCCTGGTCCAGGACCGCGGCGGCGGGGCGGCCGACGCGGCGGCGCGAGACCGCCGGGCGGTGCGGTTCCGTGGTGGCGTTGCTGGCTGCCGGCATGCCCTGCCCTTCTCTTCCTGCGGATCCGGGAGGCTCCCGGCGGGTGTCCTCTGGATTATTCCACCGACGGCAACCTTGCGCCGAGGTCTTCCCTCCGCGCCCCTCCGGCGTTATAGTCGTCACTAAATGAATGGCATTCATTTAGTGGTCCGCATCACTCAGCGGACCCGGAGAGGACATCATGCTGGAATTTGACCGCGACGTCGCCATCGTAGGAGCGGGCCCCGCGGGCCTGACCGCGGCCCGCGAACTGCGGAAGGCCGGGCTGAGCGTGGCCGTGCTGGAGGCCCGCGACCGCGTGGGCGGCCGGACCTGGACCAACACCATCGACGGCGCCATGCTGGAAATCGGCGGCCAGTGGGTCTCCCCGGACCAGACCGCCCTCCTGGAACTGCTGGACGAACTCGGGCTCGAAACCTACGACCGCTACCGCGACGGCCAGGCCGTCTACCTCGGAGCCGACGGCAAGCGCACCCTCTACACCGGGGAAACCTTCCCGGTCAGCGAGACGACGGCGGCCGAGATGGCCAAGCTGACCGACCTGCTGGACACCCTCGCCGCCGAGATCGGCCCCACCGAGCCGTGGGCCCACCCCAAGGCCCGCGAGCTGGACACCATCTCCTTCCACCACTGGCTCCGCCAGAACTCCACCGACGAGGAAGCCTGCAACAACATCGGCCTCTTCATCGCCGGCGGCATGCTCACCAAGCCGGCACACGCGTTCTCCGCCCTGCAGGCCGTGCTGATGGCAGCGTCGGCCGGCTCCTTCACCCACCTCACCGACGAGGACTTCATCCTGGACAAGCGCGTGGTGGGCGGCATGCAGCAGGTCTCCGTGCTCCAGGCGGCGGAACTGGGCGACGACGTCGTCCTCTCCAGCCCTGTGCGCAGCATCACCTGGGCGGACGACACCGCCACCGTGGTTTCCGACCGTGCCACCGTCACCGCGCGCTACGTCATCATGGCCGTCCCGCCGAACCTGTACTCCCGCGTCTCCTACAACCCCCCGCTGCCGCGCCGCCAGCACCAGATGCACCAGCACCAGTCCCTGGGCCTGGTCATCAAGGTCCACGCCGTCTACAGCTCGCCGTTCTGGCGCGAGGAGGGCCTCTCCGGCACCTGCTTCGGCGCCGACGCCCTGGTCCAGGAGGTCTACGACAACACCAACCACGAGGACCCCCGCGGGACCCTGGTGGGCTTCGTCTCGGACGAGAAGGCGGACGCCATGTTCGAACTCAGCGCCGAGGACCGCCGCCGCGCCATCCTCGAATCGATCGCCGGGTTCCTGGGCCCGAAGGCGCTGGAGCCGGAGGTCTACTACGAATCCGACTGGGGCTCGGAAGAGTGGACCCGCGGAGCCTATGCCGCCAGCTACGACTTGGGCGGCCTGCACCGCTACGGCAAGGACCAGCACGCCCCCGTCGGTCCCATCCACTGGGCCTCCTCCGACCTCGCGGCCGAGGGATACCAGCACGTCGACGGCGCCATCCGGATGGGCCGCCAGGTGGCAGCCCGCATCGTCGCCGCCGCCGACCGGCTCCCGGCCGGCCGCTGATCCGGCGCGCCACCCCGTGACCCAGCTTGTGACCCAGTCCAGCACCCAACCAGAGAGGTCGGTCAGTATGCGATATGTAGTGGGATATTCCGCGAACGCCAGAGGCCGCGACGCCGTCAACCTGGCCGTCTCCCTGGCCCGCGGCCGCGGCGCCGCCCTGGACCTCGTCGTCGCCATTCCGGAGGCCGCGCCGTTCAACGCCGCGCACGCCCCCGCCGCCGGCTACGACAACTACCTGCACCAACAGGCGCAGGAATGGCTCGACGAGGGGCTGCGGCTGATCCCCGCGGACGTGCCCGCCTCGGCGCATATCCGCAGCGGAGAATCGGACGCCCAGACCCTGATCGATGCCTGCGACGAGTTCGGCGCCGACATGCTGGTCATCGGCGCCACCAGCAACGGGCTGTTTAAGCGGTTCACCGTGGGCTCCGTGGCCGGCGCCCTGCTGCACGCCGCCACCGTACCGGTGGCCCTGGCGCCGCACGGCTACCACCGGCGCGAAGCGCTGACCCGGGTCAGCTGCGGGCTGGGCGACCGGCCCGGCGCCGAGGAACTGCTGGATTACGCGGTGTCGATGGCCACCAACCGGCACGTCCCGCTGCGCGTCGTCTCGCTGCTCACCCTCGACGAGGGCGACTCGGCCGAGGCCGCGGAAGCCGCCCGAGCGTACGCCGCCCGGCACCTCGCCGCCGCCCTGCCGTCCGCCGGCACTGCGGGGGAGTCCGGCAGCCCAGGCGCCGACGGCGGGCCCGCCGCGGCCGCCCACCCCTCCGACGTCGTCGTGGCCCAGGGCCGCAGCGTCGAGGAGGCCGTGGACCGGCTCGACTGGGAGGACGGCGAAATCCTGCTGATCGGCTCCAGCCGGCTGGCCCGGCACCGCTCCATCTTCCTGGGCAGCACCGCCAACCGGATCCTGCGCGCCCTGCCGGTTCCCATGATCGTGGTCCCCAGCGACTACGAGCTCAAGAGCCCGTCCCATTCACCGTCGAATGACCCATCCCGAGAGGCACAAGCATGAGCATCAAACACGCGACGTCCGGCGCCGCCGGCACCGTGCAGCAGCACGGTCTGAGCGAGAAGGGCCTGAAGGCCGGCTCGGTGGGCCTGATCGGGGCCGTGGTCATCGGCGTTTCCTGCATCGCCCCCGCCTACACCCTCACCGCCGCGCTCGGCCCCACCGTCTCCGAGGTGGGCGTCCACCTGCCGGCGATCTTCCTGGTCGGCTTCATCCCCATGCTGCTGGTGGCCCTGGGCTACCGCGAGCTGAACAACGCCATGCCCGACGCCGGCACCTCCTTCACCTGGGCCTCCCGGGCGTTCGGACCTTGGATCGGCTGGATGGGCGGCTGGGGCCTGATCGCGGCCACCATCATCGTGCTTTCCAACCTGGCCGCCGTCGCCGTCGACTTCTTCTATCTGATGCTCGCCCAGATCTTCAACAACCCCGAACTGGGCGACCTGACCAAGGTGCTGCCGCTGAACATCGCCACCACCCTGGTCTTCATCGCCCTTGCCTGCTGGATCTCCTACCGCGGCATGGAAACCACCAAGACCGTGCAGTACGTCCTGGTGGGCTTCCAGCTGCTGGTGCTGGGCTGGTTCGCCATTGCGGCGTTCAGCCACGTGGCCAACGGCACCGCCTTCGACGCCACCGCGATCGCCCCGGACTGGTTCAACCCGTTCGCCGTCGAATCCTTCTCCGCCTTCGCCGCCGGCGTCTCACTCTCGATCTTCATTTACTGGGGCTGGGACGTCACCCTGACGATGAACGAGGAAACCCGCAACCCGGAGAAGACGCCGGGCCGCGCCGCCACCGTCACCGTCCTGGTGATCGTGATCATCTACATGACGGTCGCACTGGCCACCCTGGCGTTCGCCGGCGTCGGCGAGGAAGGCCTGGGTGCCGGCAACCCCGAGAACCAGGGCAGCATCTTCGCGATCCTCGCCGGACCGGTCATGGGCCCCTTCGCGATCCTGATGTCCCTGGCCATCCTCAGCAGCTCCGCGGCCTCCCTGCAGTCCACCTTCGTCTCGCCGGCCCGCACGCTGCTCTCGATGGGCCACTACCGGGCGCTGCCGGCAAAGTTCGGCACCATCAGCCCCAGCTACAAGTCCCCGAGCTTCGCCACGATCGCCTCCGCGGCCGCGGCCGCCGGCTTCTACGTCATCACCCGCACCCTGTCCGAGAACGCCCTCTGGGACACCATCACCGCGCTGGGCATGATGATCTGCTTCTACTACGGCATCACCGCCCTGGCCTGCGTCTGGTTCTTCCGCGCCCAGGCGTTCCGCGGTGCGCACTCGTTCTTTTTCAAGTTCCTGGCACCCCTGCTGGGCGGCGTGATCCTGCTGGTCATGTTCGTCAAGACCGCCTACGACTCGATGGACCCCGAGTACGGCTCCGGCTCCTCGATCGGCGGCCTGGGCCTGGTGTTCATCCTGGGAATGGGCGTGATCCTGCTGGGCGTGGTCCTGATGCTGGTGATGGCCAGGCTGCGGCCGGAGTTCTTCCGCGGCCAGGTACTCTCCCGCGGACGGCAGCTTGAAAACTAAGCACCCTTATCAATAGGCTGGCGGCAGGAGGACTTCCCTCCGGACTTCTCAAGACGAGGTGAGCACATGTCGGACGCGCAGGACATCAGCAAGGTGACGGACATCATCAACCATTCCCGGATTGGAATGTTCACCACCATCAACGAAAAGAACGCCCTGGTCAGCCGTCCGCTGGCGGTCCAGGACGTGGAGAACGACGGCGACATGTGGTTCTTCACGTCGCAGGACACCTCCCAGGTGGCCCACGTGAAGGCCAACCCCGCCGTGAACGTCTCCTTCGGCAAGGGCACCGAGTGGGTTTCCGTGGCCGGGACCGCGGAGATCGTCACCGACCGCCAGGCGATCCGCGACCGCTGGAACCAGGCCGTCGAGGCCTGGTTCCCGGACGGCCCGGAAACCCCCGGCGTGGTCCTGCTGCGGGTCGACTCGGACTCCGCCGAGTACTGGACCAGCCCGGGCGGCACCGCGGCCACCGTGCTGCAGTGGGTCAAATCCAAGGTCACCAACAGCCGGATGAGCGTGGGCGAGAGCGGCACCGTCGAGCTCTAGCTCTTACGGCCCCGAACCACGACGGCGGGCGGTCCGGTCTGATGACCGGGGCGCCCCCCCGCGGTTGGGTCAGATGGCGCGAATTAGAAGGCGGTTTACCCGGTGTGCCAGGTGAATGAGTCGGAAGCCGG